>NZ_RZSJ01000217.1:0-9155 GCF_003998025.1 Mesorhizobium sp. M8A.F.Ca.ET.021.01.1.1 | reverse complement strand
CATAGGGGGTCGACGGGTGATCGGGAGCGGCGACAGGCATCTCGACGGTTTCGGCCTGGACGCTCGGCTGCGCCTGCGTTTCGTTCCTGGCGGCCACGCTCTGGTCGTCCGGGCGGGGTTTTGCCGTCACCAGTATGTCGGGTGTCACCATTGGCTGTTTGGCCGGTTCCTGCGAGGGCTCCGAAGCCTGCTTCGCGGCGTCCCGGGCGGGCTCGCGATCCTGTGTCACAGCTTCCGGCGCGGGCCGCGAAGGTTCCGTCGGCGGCGCCGGCCTGGCTGCCTTTGCCTGAGGGGGGTTGGCCGGCGGCTGGCTCGGCACCAACGTGACATTCATTGCCGTCGGGTCCTTGTCCAGCGCACTGCCGGCTACCTTGTCGCCTGTGTGATCGCCGCCTTCCGATTGCTCCGTCTCCCTAGAAACAAGCGTGCCGGCAGGTGAGACCAGAAAAGCCGCCGCTACCGCGGCATGGAGCAGGCCGGAGATGGCGATCGCCGTTGCCCACTTGCCGTTGCCGGCCGGCGGCCGTGTCTGGGCAAGCGGCTCGGCCGGCACGATGGCCAACTCGTCGCCGGCGTCGCGGAGGGGACTGATTTCCTGCATGTCGCGCGGCGGAAAATGCAGCGGCCCAGGCGTCATTGTCAAATCAAGATGGACTGGCTCAAACAGCGGAAGGCCGGCCAGGGGCCGGGCCACCATATGTCGTGCCAAGTCGAGTTCCAGTCCCACCGCCGCCCTCAGACTCCGAAAGCGATGCCGGTCCTGGTGTCCGTCTTCAGCTTGCGCATGCAGGCGGCCGGCTCGACGCCCGTGCCGGCGCATTCCGTGGCGCTGTTGATCAGCACGCGGCTGACCTTGGTGCAGTCAGTGCCGGCCAGGTCAAAGCGCGTCACCTTGGTCTTGCCGGCCGGCAGGTCCTTGAAGTCGAGCACGGTCAGCCGGTCGACGATACCGGCCTCGTTGAACAGGGCGATCTCGAACGCCGCCTTGATGAGGTCGGCGCCGAGATTGTTGCTGACCAGGAAGGTCAGGCGGCAGCCCTTGTCGGAAGGCTGCGCTGCATTGAGTTCGAGGGTCAGGACCGGCGCGGACTGCTCAGCCCACGCCGGAACCATCGCAAGCGACATCGCCAGCGCCGAGGTCAGCAGACGAAGCGATGTCGTCAAGCTCGTCATGATGGATCAGCCTCCAAATCGCATGGTTGCCGCCAGTTTCAGCGTGATGCCGGGTTCATAGACGGCGACCGTCGTGCCGCCATTCAGCGGGTTGGCGTATTTGACGTCGAACAGGTTGTCGGCACGGAAATCGACCTTCAGATCGTCGGTCGCCTGATAGCTGGCAAAGGCGTTGACCAGCGTATAGTCGGTGGCCACCGCATTGCCCTTGGGCTTGCCGTTGTACTGCACTTCGCCCCCGACGGTCAGCTTGTCCTCGAGGAAGCGCAAGCCGAGTTGCGCGGTGACCTGAGAGGACGGGATCGTGGCGAGGTCGGCCTCCACGCCCTTGTAGGAAACTGTGTGGCCATTCGTGATCGAAGCCGAGAGGCCGGCATAGCCCCACGCCGCGTCGTAGACACTTTCCAGTTCGAAACCGTTGATCCTGGCCTTGGCGAAATTCTGATACTGGAAGCAGATCGGGATGCCGGGGCCGAAGGGGCAGCCGCTGCCCGGAGCGAACGGCGACAGCGTCACGCCGTCGATATAGTCGTCGACATCGTTGTTGAAATAGGCTGCCTTCAGGCGCAAGGCGTCGCCAGCCTCGAAGATGTCGTTCTGCTTGTAGTTGACGCCGAATTCGGTCGTCTTGCCGGTTTCAGGCCGCAGATTTGGATTGGGCAGGAACGGGAAGCTGACGCCTGCCGGATGGTTGCCGCTGATCAGAGTCTCCGTGATCGAGGGCGAGCGATAGCCTTCCGCATAGGTGCCGTAGAATTGCAGGCCGGCAAGGCCGGCGCTCTCGAAAGGCGAGACACCGACCGTGACGCGCGGCGATAGCCTGTCGCCGGAAATATCGTGCGTGTCGTTCTTCAGGATGTAGCTGTCGTAGCGCAGGCCGGCGATGACTTCGAGCCAGTCCCAGGTGAGCTTGTCCTGGACGTAGGCGCCCGACACGTTCCGCTTGCCCGAAGGGGTGTAGAAACTGTCGCCGCCGGCCGCGCCGCCCGTCTTGACATTGTCGCCGACCCAGTCGCCGCCATAGCTCAGTTCATGCGCGATGCCGCCCGTTTCGAACCGTGACGTGTTCCAGATATCGATACCGGCCGTGCCGACATCGAATGTCGATTGTGATCCTGCCGGCAGCACCACGGGAAGACCGGAGACCGGATCGAAGCGGTTCTGCGGGACAAGACTGGTCAGGCCGAGATTGGTCTTGTTGTAGGAGGTGTTGATGTGGAGATCGAGCCAGCTCTTGTCTTCGTCCGTGATGTTGTAGCGGGCCGTGAACGTGTTCGACTTCAGGTCGATATCATTCACAGGCACGCCGCCGCTGGTCTCGTCCCAGCCGTCGCTCGATCCGACCCAGCCAAGCTTCAGCTCACTGTTCTCGGTCGGCCGGATGGTGGTCTTGAGCAGGCCGCTCAGCACGTCGAAACCAGTGCCGTTGACGGTGTCGCCGTCGCCGTCCTTGTAGTTGTCGTAGTCGCGGTAGACGATGTTGCCCAGCACCTCCCAGTTCTCACTGACGCGATAAGCGCCGGATGCGCTTGATGTCCAGCCCTTGCCGTTGCTCTCGTAGCGTCCGGTGACGGAACCGGCCCAGCTCTCGTCAGGCTTGAGGAAATCCTGGGCATCCTTGGTGTCGAAGAAGACGACACCGCCAATGGCGCCCGAGCCATAGGTGTTGGCGACCGGGCCACGGATCACGTCGACGGATTTGACGAGCTCGGGATCGATGTAGAAGGTCGACTGCGTGCCGTGGTCGGAACGCTGGAAATTCTGGCGCGCGCCATCGACGATGACAGCGACGCGGCCGAAATCCTGCAGGCCTCGGATGTTGATGCTGGTGCTGACGCGCCTGGCGTCCGCCTGTGCGGCGACGCCGGGCACACCGAAAAGCATCTCGTTTGGCGTCGTCGCCATGCGGCGGTCGAGCTGTTCCTGGTCGACATGGCTGGCCGAGGCCAGCGATTCGATCGCCGTTTCGCCGGTGCGGCTGAGCACCAGGATCTTGTCGAGCAGCGTCGCGCCCGCGGGAGTTGCTTTTTCCTGGTCAGTCTTCTTCGATTGATCCGGTTGCTTGCCCGCCGGCTGCGTTGCCTGCTGGGCGTGCGCCGATAGCGCGGACAAGGCGATCGCCGCCACGCCCGCGAGTAAAGCCGCCGCGCCGTTCGCCGTCGCCCGGCCGCGCCGTTCCCAATTCATCGACCCCATGCCCCAACTCCAAATCCCAGGTTCCATGCTGGCTGGCCTGGGGCTTGCTGGCATTTTTGATCGTATCCGGCATCTTAAATGTTGACTCATTTAGTCCGGTATTGCACTGACTAGTAAACATGATTATTCGAGTCAAGAAATGAATCGGCAATTTCGCAACGCCTAGCCAGATGCCCAGCACAGGAAAGGGATCGACCCAGATGAACACGCATAATCCCAACGATTTTCGCTATCGCGTCCGCCGTTCCGACGATGCCTCCGCCCGTTTCGATCGGATTCCGCTGGCGGTGCGAACGCTGTCCAGCAACACGCTGTTCCAGGGCGAGCACGAGATCGGCATCGAACATCATGGGGCGCTCTACCGGCTGAAGATCACCCGCCAGGGCAAGCTCATTCTCAACAAGTAAGACAAGGCATCAGGGGTAAGGACATGGACCAGCGCGTAAAACCCGCTCCGCATGAAATCCGGCGGGCACGGACCGAGAATCCGAAAGCGCGCGAGCGTGATCTGGCCGGCCAGCTCGGCATTTCGGAGGCCGAGCTGGTGGCCGCGCATTGCGGTGATGGCGTCATTCGCATCGAGCCGCGCGTCAATGACCTTCTGACCGGTCTAGAGGCCGTTGGCGAGGTGATGGCGCTGACCCGCAACGAAAGCGCCGTGCACGAAAAGATCGGCGTTTACGACAAGGTCGTCACCGGCAATCACAATGCGATGGTGCTTGGCGAGAACATCGACCTGCGCATCTTCCCGAAAATCTGGGCGCATGGCTTCGCCCTGGAAAAGCGGGACGGCGACGACATCCGCCGCAGCCTGCAATTCTTCGATGCTTCCGGCGAGGCGGTGCACAAGGTGCATCTGCGCCCCGCCTCCAGCCTCTATGCCTACCAGAAGCTGGTCGCCTCGCTGGAATCACCGAACCAGGGGCCGACGATCGAGATTTCAGGACCCGTTCTCGACCAGGAAAACGAGGCCGGGACATCGACTGCGAGCCTGGACGATCTGCGCGACCGCTGGGGCCGGCTGACGGACGTGCACCAGTTCTTCGGTATGCTGAAGACGTTGAAGCTCAGCCGCCGGCAGGCGGTGCGCATGGTCGGCCAGGATTACGCCTGGCTGCTCGACAATGACGCGGTGCGCGCCATGTTCCATCGCGCCGCCGAAAGCGAGATGCCGATCATGTGCTTCGTGGGCAACCGCGGCTGCATCCAGATCCATTCCGGCCCGGTCAAGTCGATCAAGCCGATGGGGCCGTGGATCAACGTGCTGGACGAGACCTTTCATCTGCATCTGCGAACCGATCACATCCATGAGGTATGGGCGGTGCGCAAGCCGACCAGGGACGGCCATGTCACCTCGCTCGAGGTCTATGCCGCCAATGGCGACATGATCATCCAGTTCTTCGGCAAGCGCCACGAGGGCGAAAGCGAACGCGACGACTGGCGCTTCCTGGCCGAGCACCTGCCGCGCATTCCAAGCCCGACGGCAGCCTGAGGACAGTGTAATGCGTTTTGTGTCGAGACTGTCCGCCCTGCGCGGATCGATGATCGGTTCCGCGATCGGCCTTTCCCTGGCCTTCGCCGCAATGCAGCCGGCCGGCGCCAACGAAGGCGTTTCGGTCTTCGTCGATCCTTCGAGGATCGCCGCCATCGGCGGGTCCATCACCGAGATCGTCTATGCGCTTGGAGAGGAAAAGCGTCTGGTGGCTCGCGATTCCACCAGCAATTATCCAAAAGCCGCGCTCGACCTGCCTGATGTCGGTTACATGCGCCAGCTGTCGCCGGAAGGCGTCTTGTCGGTCAATCCGACAGGCATACTGGCATTGCACGGCAGCGGTCCCAAGGAAGCCGTCGACGTGCTGAAGAAGACAAGCATTCCCTTCATCGAAGTGCCCGAGCTGTACAATCGCGAAGGCATCCTCCAGAGGGTCCGCATCGTCGGCAAGGCGCTCGGGGTCGAGGCCAAGGCCGAGGTGCTGGCCAAGGCGCTCGATGCCAAACTCACGGCCGCCGAAAAGCAGACAGCCTCGATCAAGGAGCGCAAGCGCGTCCTGTTCGTTCTCTCGATACAGGGTGGCAAGATCCTGGCGGCCGGCAGTGAAACCGCGGCCGACGGCATGGTCAGGCTGGCGGGCGGGGTCAATTCGGTGGAAGGCTTTTCCGGCTACAAGCAAATGTCCGACGAAGCGATCATCACCGCCCGGCCGGACGTGATCTTGATGATGAGCAATGCCGGGCCGCCGGTCTCGGACGACGAATTGTTCGGCAATCCATCCATCGCCTCGACGCCGGCCGGAACGGCGCGCAAGCTGATCCGCATCGACGGCGCCTATCTACTCGGCTTCGGACCGCGCACGGCCGACGCGATCCACGAACTCGCAGTGTCGCTCTATGGCGCACAGGTCACGGACTGAGCATCATGGCCGACCAGTCGATCGCCGGTCCGGTGAAGGCAATGGGTGCATCCAGCGGGGATCGTTCCGGCCGCGCCCGTTCCGTCATCCTAATGCTGTGCCTGGGCCTGGCGGGCGCCGTCTTGCTTTCGCTCACAGCGGGGGCGTCGGACGCATCCGCCGTGAACGTCATTAGGAATTGGCTCTTTGGCACCGTCGCCGGAGATGCTGCACTCAACGCCCGTGACAGCCTGATCGTCCATGACATCCGACTGCCGCGCGTCATCCTCGGCATGTTGGTGGGTGCGGCGCTCGCTGTCTGTGGCGCCGTCATGCAGGGACTGTTCCGCAATCCGCTCGCCGACCCCGGACTGATCGGCGTTTCAGCCGGCTCCAGCCTTGGCGCGGTGGCCATCATCGTGCTGGGCGGGACCATGCTGGCACCGGTGACCGCATTGCTCGGAACGCTTGCGCTGCCGCTTGCGGCGTTCCTCGGCGGCCTCGCCACCACATTGGTGCTCTATCAGGTCGCGACGCGACGCGGGCAAACCTCTGTCGCCACCATGCTGCTCGCGGGCATCGCCCTGGCGGCACTTGCCATGGCGCTGACCGGAATCCTCATCTTCATGGCCGACGATCGCCAGTTGCGCGATCTGACCTTCTGGTCACTGGGATCGCTCGGTGGTGCGACATGGGCCAAGATCGCTTCCGTCGGACCCATCATCGTCTTGGCACTCGCGGCGATGCCGTTCCTGGCCCGGGGTCTCAACGCGCTGGCGCTCGGCGAGGCCACCGCCGGCCATCTCGGCATCCCGGTGCAGCGGCTGAAATACACAGCCATCATTGGTGTCTCGGCGGCGGTCGGGGCGTCCGTCGCGGCCAGCGGCGGCATCGGTTTCGTCGGCATCGTCGTGCCGCACCTGCTGCGCCTGCTGATTGGCCCGGACAATCGTTACCTGCTGCCGGCCTCGGCGCTGCTCGGCGCCTCGCTGTTGCTGCTCGCCGATGCCGTCGCCCGCACCATCGTGGCGCCGGCAGAGTTGCCGATCGGCATCGTCACCGCCGTCGCTGGCGCGCCGTTCTTCCTTTGGATCCTGCTGCGCAAGCGTGGCGTGATCGATTTGTGAGATTTGAGACCCTGTAGGAGTGTTTCATGATCGAAGCCCGCGACGTTTCTGTGGCGATCGGCAAGAAGCGCATTGTCGCCAACGTCGATTTCGAAGTCAGGCCAGGTGAAATCTCGGCCATCGTCGGCCCCAACGGATCGGGCAAGACGACCTTTCTCAAGGCGATGTCGGGGGATCTCGTCCATACCGGACGGATCCTTATCAACGGTCGCGAGCTGTCGACGATGAAGCCGGTCGAGGCGGCGACAGTGCGAGCGGTGCTGCCTCAGGCAACGACCCTGTCCTTTCCCTTCACCGTGCGCGAGATCGTCAGGCTTGGCCTTGTCGGTGGACGCTCGGGCGTGCTGCCCGGCGAGGACGAACGCCTGCCGGAGCGGGCGCTTGCGCGGGTCGATCTCGACGGTTTTGCCGGTCGTTTCTACCAGGAGCTTTCCGGTGGTGAGCAGCAGCGTGTCCAGCTTGCCCGCGTGCTGTGCCAAGTCTGGGCGCCGGTGCTTTACGGAGTGCCGCGCTATCTCTTCCTCGACGAACCGGTTTCCAGCCTCGACATCAAGCATCAGCTGATCATCATGAACATCGCCCGCGACTTCGCCAGAAGAGGCGGCGGCGTGGTCGCGATCCTGCACGACCTCAATCTGACGGCGATGTTCGCCGACCGCATCTTCGTGATGCATCGCGGCCGGCTGGCCGCGGCCGGATCGCCGCGGGACGTGCTGAGTGACGATCTGATCGAGAAGGTGTTCGACTGCCGGCTCAAGGTCGGCGTGCTGCCGGCCGGCAACATGCCATTCGTGCTGCCGCAATCCGCAGCCTAGATCTGCGGTCTTCGGCCCGGCCCGCGCAGGATCAAGCTGCCGGGGCGCGGCGCTCCATCAGCATGTCGATACCGAGCAGGTTGCGCACATTCGGCCGCGCCGCCACCAGATCGGCGATCGTGTAGCGGGCAAGCACGGCGAAGAAGGCGTTGAGCGCTTCGCGCAGCGCCGAGTTCAATGCGCAGCTGTCGACCAGCGGGCATTCTGCCGCGTCATTCTCGAAGCACTCCGCCATGGCAAAGCTTTCCTCGGTCACGCGCACAACATCGAACAGGCTTATCGCTTCGGCGGCGCGGCCCAGCCGTACCCCTCCGTTCCGGCCGCGGACAGTCTCGACCAGGCCGTTCTCGACCAAAGGCTGCAGGATCTTGAACAGGAACAGTTCCGACACCGAATAGGCGGTCGCGATTTCCGGGATGCGGCTCAACCGTTCATTGTTGGCGGCACAATACATCAGGATGCGCATGGCATAGTTGGTCTGGCGGGTAAGCCGCATTTCATCCTCACAAAGCGCTGGCGCGGTGCAACCATGCCAGAGTCTGGAACTTTGCCGGCGCGGCTTCACCCGGATTTTCGGAGTCGCCGCGCTGGCCTCGGTCGAATATGGCCTATACCTTGGAATAATTCCAGACTGGCTTCGCATCATAGCTGAATATTCTCGTCAACTTTATGTGCGTGGCCAGGCGAAACGCTGAGAAAATCGGCTGTCGCGGGCATTTTGACGACCGACGCACTAAATAGCCTGGGATCGACGAGGAGCGGCTCATATGTCTCAATCGGCCCAGTCGCTGGCGCCCGTCCGTTTCGACACCGACGCGGGCTCCAAGCTTTCGGCGCTGCGGCGGACAAAGTTCGTCGCCACGGCGGCGCTGGCACTCTGCGTGCTGGTCTTTGTCTTGGCCAAGTCCTTCCAGGCCAGCTACCCGTGGCTCGGCTTCGTCGCCGCCTTCGCCGAGGCGGCAACCATCGGCGGCCTTGCCGACTGGTACGCGGTGGTGGCGCTGTTCAAACGGCCGCTCGGGCTACCCATCCCGCACACCGCCATCATCCCGGAAAACAAGGATCGGATAGCCGACAATCTCGGCCGTTTCATCGAGGTTAATTTCCTGGCAACGGAGCCGGTGCGTGAAAAACTCGCCGAGGTCGATTTTTCGGCGCTCGTCGCCGATTGGCTCGCCGATGCCGAACGCGCCGCCGGCCTGTCGCGCTTCGTCGTGCGGCTGGTGCCGCGTACGCTTGCGGCCGTCGAACAATCGGGCCTGCGCGGTTTCGTCACCAGCCGCATGCTGGAGCAGATCGAAAAGGTGCCTCTGGCGCCGCTGGCCGCCGAACTCTTGTCGGCGCTCACCGACGATCGCCGCCACCAGAAATTGTTCGACGAGTTCATCAAGGTCATCGGCCGGTTCCTCAACGACGAACAGGCGCTGGCGACGATGCGCGACAAGATCCGCGAG
>NZ_RZSJ01000216.1:0-9164 GCF_003998025.1 Mesorhizobium sp. M8A.F.Ca.ET.021.01.1.1 | reverse complement strand
TCCTTCACCAGGCCCAGGATCTGGTTGACGTAGGTCTCGGTGTAATCGGAGGTCGCATAGCGCGGCCCCGTCACCAGCGAGAGCAGGAAGCCCTGATCTTCTTCCGGCGCCAGTTCCGTCGAGGTCTTGGTGAACATGAAGCCGGTCACGCCGACAAGCGCCAGCACAATGAGCAGCGTCAGCGGGCGATAGTTCAAAGACCCCGTGACGGCGCGCTCATAGACGTGCTCGACACGCGAGAAGGTGCCGTCGACGATGCGCTGGAAGCGGCCGGCATTGCCGGGCTTCAGGAGGCGCGCCGACATCATCGGCGTAATGGTGATGGCAATGACGCCAGACAGCACCACGGATCCGGCAAGCGTCACCGCGAATTCGCGGAACAGGGCGCCGGTCAGGCCGCCGGTGAAGGCCAGCGGCGCGAACACGGCGGCCAGCGTCATGGTCATGGCGACGATGGCCGACGCGATCTCGCGCATGCCGCTGAAGGCCGCTTGCATGGGCGGCATGTGGTCTTCTTCCATGTGGCGGTGGATGTTTTCCACCACCACGATGGCGTCGTCGACGACAAGGCCGATCGCCAGCACCATGGCCAGCAGCGACAGAAGATTGATCGAATAGCCCACCGCGAACAAAAGGAAGCAGACGCCGATCAGCGACAGCGGGATGGTGATGATCGGCATCATCACCGAGCGGAACGAACCGAGGAACAGCAGGATGACGACGACGACGATGGCAACCGCCTCGCCGATGGTCTTGAACACCTCGTCGATCGAGGCGCTGATCTGACCGGTCGCGTCGTAGACGACCTCGATCGTCATGCCTTTGGGCAGCGTCTCCTGAATCTGCGGGACGAGCTTGGTGAGCGCGGCCGCGGTGGTCAGCGGATTGGCCGCCGGGGTTGGGAAGATGGCGAGGAAGGTGCCGGGCTTGCCGTTGAAGGAGACCCTTGTGTCGGTGTTGGCGGCGGCGAGTTCGACGCGAGCCACATCGCGCAGGCGCACTACGTTGCCGTCGGTCGAACGTAGCGGTAGAGCCGCGAACGCCTCGGGCGTCTGCAGCGTCGAGCGCACCGTGATAGAAGAGACGACATATTCGTTCTGGGTGTTGCCGGGCGCCGACAGGAAGTTGGAGTTGTTGATCGCCGTCAGCACCTCGGCAGCCGTCACGCCGCGGGCGGCGAGCCTGACCGGGTCGATCCAGACGCGCATCGAGTATTCCTGGGCGCCGAAGATCTGCACGTCGGCGACGCCTTCGACCGTCGACATGCGGGGCCTGATGACGCGCTCGATATACTCGGTCAGCTGCTCCTTGGTCATGTTCGGATTCTGCATCGAGATGTACATCATCGCGAACTGCTGACCCGTACCCTTGACGATTACCGGGTCCTTGGAGGCGTCCGGCAAGGTGCCGCGCACGCCCTGGACCTTGGACAGCACTTCGGTCAGCGCCACGTCGGGATTGGAGCCGAGCTTCATCTGCACCGTCACGGTGCTGGAGGACGGACGGCTGGACGAGGTGACGTAGTCGATGTTCTCGGTCGAGGCGACGGCGCGCGCGATCGGGGCGGAGATGAAGCCCTGGATCAGGTCGGCGCTGGCGCCCGGATAGGCCGTCGTGATGGTGATCGCCGTTTCGTCGACCTTTGGATACTGCCGGATCGACAGGTTGAAGATACCCTGGAACCCGAGCAGCAGGATCATGCAGGCAAGGACCGTCGAAAGGACGGGCCGGCGGATGAAGAGATCGGAAAAGCTCATTGCTGGTCGGCCTGTTTGTTCGCCGATTTGGTCGGATCGATCGTGTTGTCGACGTTGACGGACATGCCGTTGAAGAGCCGGTTCTGACCCGCGGTGACGACCTCGTCGCCGGCCTTCAGACCCTCGACGATCTCGACCATGCCCTGATTGTGGCGGCCGGGCTTGACGAAGACCTGTGACAGGACCAGCGCCGGCTTGTCGGCTTCCGCCGCCGGCTTGGCCGGATCGGCCGGCTTGGCGGCGTCGGAAGCGGCCTTGTCCGCTGGCTTGGCTGCGTCTGCGAGCTTGGCTTCAGCAGCCGGCTTCAGGGCTTCGGCTGCCGGTTTCATCGCGTCCGCCGGCTTGGCGTCCGCAGGCTTGGCATCCGCCGGCTTGTCGGTGGCCGCCGCGGCTGGCTTTTCCTCCGGCTTGGCTGGCTGCGCCGGGGCCGCCCCGGCGGGTTTGGCCGGCTGCACCACGAAGATGTAGTCGCCATAGAGGCTGGTGGTCAGCGCCGTCTGCGGCAGTGACAGCACGTCCTGCTCCTCGGGCAGCTCGACACGCACCTGCACGAACTGGCCAGGGGTCAATCTGCCTTCGGGATTGGCGACTTCCGCCCGGATGTTCACCAGCCGGCTGGACGGGTCGATCTTGGGGTCGATGCCACGGATTTTGCCGGCGAAAGGCATGTCGCCGCCGCCCTGGCCAAGCCGAACGGTCTGGCCGATCTGGAGCAACGGCAGCTGCTGTTCGGGAACCGAGAAGTCGACCCGCATCGTGTCCAGATCCTGCAAGGTTACCACGGACGTGCCGGTCGCTAGGTACTGGCCGAGATCGATCTTGGGGATGCCCACCGTGCCGCTGAACGGCGCCCTCAGCTGCTTCTGGTCAAGCACCGCCTGCAGCTTGTTCACCTGCGCGGCGGTGGCCGATGCCGTCGCCCGCGCTGTGTCGAGCGTAGCTTCCGCATTAACGCCGCGCTTCTGCAGTTCGACGGCGCGCGTCAGCGCCGTCTCGACGAGCGCCACTTGCGCCTTCGTCGCTTCGAGATCGGCCCGCTCGACGGCATCATCGAGCTGCAGCAGGACCGCGCCATCCGCAACCTTCTGGTTGGCATGGAAGAGGATCTCCTTGACGATGCCGGCGGTTTCGACAGTCAGGTCGACGCCACGCACCGCGCTGACAGTACCTATGGCCTCGACGCCCGGCGTCCAGTTCGACGGCTTGGCGATGGTCGTCGACACGGTCGCCGCCGGCGGCTTCATGGTGGCGAAATACTGCTTGATGCCGTTGTCGCGCAGGAAGTTGAAGCCGACGATGCCGCCGACCACGATGACGAGCACGGCAAGGACCACAATAATGAGAAATATACGGAGTATGCGCTTGAACAAGGAAGTCCCCTCAGTCGAAATCCGGCGCGAAGCGCGGACATCGGGACACATATCGACCGCAGGTCCCGATTTCAAATAATGGCGGTCTTACTGTACCGTCTGGACGGTCTTGTCAATTGGGCCTAAGCTTGCTTAGGGAGGCGCCATGAGAGCCCAACGACCGAATTCGCGCGAGAAGATTCTCGCCGCGGCGGCTGATGTTGCCCGGGAATCCGGGCCTGGTAGCCTGTCGCTTGATGCCGTCGCCAGCCGCGCCGGCGTGTCGAAGGGCGGACTGCTCTACAATTTTCCCACCAAGGCCAAATTGATGCAGGGCCTTGTCGAAGGTTATCTACGCGATTTCGAGCAAGCGCTGGAATCGGCGAACAGCAACGACAACGACAAAAATCCCCTCGCCGTCTATATCAAGCTGTCAGCGGAGGATTGCGAGGAAAAGCAGCCGTCCGCATCCTGGATCTTTTCGGCGATCGCCGAGGATCCCGATTTCATGACGCCGATAAAGACATTCAAGCGGCAGCTTTTCGAGCGCCTGAAAGGCGAGACGCCGGACCTCAAATCGCTGCTGGTCTGCTATCTCGCGATCGAAGGACTGCGCAGCATGAACCTGTTCGATTCCGACGTGCTGTCGAAGGACGAACGCGAGCTTTTGGTATCCTCACTTCTCGATATCGCCAAATAGGCTGCCTGGCCGGCGAAGACGCCGCCGCAGCCGTCGTTCAGTCGACGGCGCGTTCGATATCCCGGCGCAGGACGATCGCGGTTGTCAGGTCCTCGACGCCGCCGAGAGTGGCAACGAGGTCGCGCAGTGTGTTGAGGCGGTCGATCGACGGTACTTCGACCTCGACGATGAGATCGAGCTGGCCGCTGACTGATGATACCCGCCGGACCTCCGGATAGCGCGCCAGCTGGTCGAGAATGCCGATCGACGGCGTGCGGATGAGCGTTACCAGCAGAAAGGCGCGGATCAACCCTGGGTCCAGTTGGCCGATATCGGCCCGATACCCTCTGATAACGCCGCTCTTTTCCAGCGAGGCAACCCGTTCGCTCGTCGCGCTGCGCGACAGGCCGATGCGCCCCGCAAGCGTTTTCAGCGGGATGCGCGCCTCCTTCGACAGGATGCCGAGAATGTCCCTGTCCTTGGCGTCCAGTTCCTTCATTGCGCGCGCTCCATACGGTTCCGTCAATGTGCCGGTCAATGCGGTCATTGTGCCGGTATAACCGACGCTTTGCCGGATGCCCGATTTTCTGGCCCATGCCAAGCTTGACAAATCAGATCCGGATTGCCCGATGACCAACGTCTCATACCCAGCGCCTCAAATCTCGCAGACCGAGGCCGTCGATATCGCAACGCGGCACTTCGGCATTGCCGGCAGCGTCACACCGCTCGACAGCGAACGCGACCGGAATTTCAAGCTGACCGCTCCAGACCAATCGCTCTGGATCCTGAAGATCGTCAACGCCAGCGAGCCGCTCGTCGAAAGTGAATTCCAGACCGCGTTGTTCGATCATCTGGAGCGCCATAGTCCGGACCTCGCCGTGCCGCGTCTCAGGAAGACGGGGCGGGGCGCTTCGCTGGCCCATACAAAAGTGCCGGGCGGCGAAGATCATGCCGTGCGCCTGGTGTCATGGCTTCCCGGACGGCCGCTGGCCGAGAGCACGTCCAGTCCGGCGCTGCTGGAAAGCCTGGGCGGCGCGCTTGGCCGGCTCGATCGTGCCCTGCAAGGCTTCATCCATCCCGGCGCATTGCGCTCTTTCGACTGGGACATTCGCCAGGCAGGTGCCGCGCGGCAACGCCTTCACCACATTGACGACGAACAGGACCGCGCCTTGCTGGAGCGGTTCCTCGATCATTTCGATGCCGAGGTGGCGCCCCGGCTGTCGGCATTGCGGGCGCAAGTCATTCACAATGATGCCAATGACTGGAACGTGCTCGTCGATCTCGAAAGGCCCGAGCGTGTCGCCGGGCTGATCGATTTCGGCGATGCGCTGCACAGCGTGCTCATCGCCGAGGTTGCCGTCGCCTGCGCCTATGCCATCCTCGATGCAGAGGATCCGATCGGCGCCGCCGCCCGTCTCGCCGCCGGCTTCCATGCCGAGTATCCATTGCGTGAGGAAGAACTCGACCTGCTCTTCGATCTCATTGCGATGCGTCTCGTCACCTCGGTGACGCTGTCGGCGGCACGCAAGGACCGCACAGCCGACAATCCCTACCTGTCGATCTCGGAAGCACCGGCCTGGCGGCTGTTGCGTCGTCTGGGCAGGATGAACCGGCGCTTCGCGACGGCGATCCTGCGCCATGCCTGCGGCTTCGAAGCCGCCTCCGGAGCGCGCGCCGTGACAGGCTGGATCGCGGCCAACCGCACGCAACTTCTGCCGATCCTCGACCGTCACCCGGCGACGCTTGCCAAGGCGCTCGTGCCCTATGGCGATCCGCAAAATCCGATGACGGTGACGTCGGCGACACAGCAGCCCGACAAGGCGACCGAATGGTGGGATGCCTATTGTGCCGAACATGGCGTCGCGCTCGGCATCGGTCCCTGGGGCGAGGCTCGCACCGTCTATACCAGCGACATTTTCGAGTCGCGTTTCGTCGAAGGCGCGCGCCGCGCTAACCATCTCGGCCTCGATCTTTTCATGCCGGCGGGCACACGGCTCTACACGCCGCTCGCCGCGACCGTCAGGAGCGTCGAGATCGAGGAGGATCCGCTCGGCTATGGCTGTCTCGTGGCGCTGGAGCATGTGCCGCCGGGCTGCCCGCCTTTCGTCACGCTGTGGGGGCACATGGCGCATGAGGCTGGGCGGCGGCTGAAGGCCGGCGACCGGCTTGAAGCCGGCGCGCTCGTCGGCGAGATGGGTACGCCGGCGGAAAATGGCGGCTGGGCGCCGCATCTGCATTTCCAGATATCGACGGATACGAGCCTTGCCGCGCGCGACATCCTTGGGGTCGGCGAGGAGCGCTATCTCGACGTGTGGAAGGAATTGTTTCCCGATGCCGCGGACCTTGCCGGAATTCCGCCCGAAACCTTCCGCCAGAGCGGCCGGTCGCGTCCAGAGATCGTCGCCGCACGCAAGGCGTCACTGCTGCCCAATCTCTCCATCTCCTATTCCGAGCCGATCAAGTTCGTGCGCGGCGAAGGCGCCTGGCTGATCGACGATCGCGGCCGCGCCTATCTCGACTGCTTCAACAATGTCTGCCACCTTGGCCATGCGCATCCCGATGTGGTCGAGGCGATCGCGAGGCAGGCGGCCAAGCTCAACACCAACACCCGTTATCTGCACGATGCCATCGTCACCTATGCCGAGCGGCTGACGGCGACGCTGCCCGCCGGCCTGTCGGTGGCGTCCTTCGCCTGCTCGGGCAGCGAGGCCAACAGCCTGATGCTGCGCATGGCGCGGGCCCATACCGGGCGCAGCGAGGCGATCGTGCTCGACTGGGCCTATCACGGCACGACGCAGGAACTGATCGACCTCAGCCCTTACAAATACAAGCGCAAAGGCGGCAAGGGGCGCCCGGCGCATGTGTTCGAAGCGGTCATTCCGGACAGTTACCATGCTCCGGCGGAGTGGCCGGAGGGCGAGCATGCAAAGCGGTTTGCCGAGAGCGTCACCGAGCAGATCGCCGATATGGCGAGACAAGGCCGCGCGCCCGGCCTGTTCCTGGCGGAATCGATCCCCAGCGTCGCCGGCCAGGTGTTCCTGCCCGGGGGATATCTCAGGGAAGTCTACGCGATGGTGCGTGCCGCCGGCGGCATCTGCGTCGCCGACGAGGTGCAGGTAGGCTTTGGCCGTGTCGGCAGCCATTGGTGGGCTTTCGAAACCCAGGGGGTGACGCCCGACATCGTCACCATGGGCAAGCCGATCGGCAACGGCCACCCGATGGCGGCCGTGGTGACGACCACGGAGATATCAGCCTCGTTCAACAACGGCATGGAGTATTTCAACACCTTCGGCGGCAATCCGGTGTCCTGCGCGGCCGGGCTCGCGGTGCTCGACGTCATCGAGCGCGACGGGCTGAGGCGCAATGCGCTGGAGATCGGCGACTATCTCATGGCGCGCTTCAAGGCGCTGCAGGCCCGCTACGAGATCATCGGCGACGTGCGCGGCCAGGGGCTGTTCCTCGGTATCGAACTGGTCGAGGACCGCAAGAGCAAGAAACCTGCGACCGCCCTTGCCCGCCGCATCAACGACGGGGTTCGGGCACGCGGCGTACTGATCGGCACCGAAGGGCCGCATGACAATGTGCTGAAGATGCGCCCGCCGATGATCTTCAGCAGGGCCAATGCAGATCATCTGGTCGGCGTTCTCGATGAGACGTTGGCCGCGGTTCTGGCGGAACGGGCTTAGGACGACACCGCGCAAGGAGGCGCGCGGGCGGAATTCAGGATCAACGATTTCAGGAACGTCCGGCGCGTCACGTGCCGGCGGGAGGAGAGGCTTTGCCTCATCAAGGGAGGAAACCATGAAACATGCAATCGTCAGCGCGCTCTTGCTCGCATCGGCCACTTTGCCGGCCAAGGCGGACACATTCGACATCGTCAAGCAAAGGGGATCGATCATCTGCGGCGTCAGCCAGGGCGTCGCGGGCTTTTCGGCGCCCGACGACCAGGGCAAATGGAGCGGCTTCGATATCGATTTCTGCCGCGCGGTCTCGGCCGCCGTCTTCGGCGACCCCGACAGGGTGAGTTACGTGCCGCTGTCGACCAAGGAGCGCTTCACGGCGCTGCAGGCCGGCACCGTCGACGTCCTGTCGCGACAGTCGACCTGGTCCTTGTCGCGCGACACCGGCATGGGCATCCATTTCGTCGGCGCCGCCTATTATGACGGCCAGGGCTTCATGGTGCGCAAGGATCTCGGCGTGGACAGCGCGCTGAAGCTCTCAGGCGCCACGGTCTGCGCCGAACAAGGCACGACGACCGAGCAGAACGTCGCCGACTACTTCACCGCGCACCAGATGAAATACGAGGCGGTCGTCATCGATTCCGCCGACAGCATCATCAAGGCGTTCGATAGCGGCCGCTGCGATGTCTACACCACGGACGCCTCGGCGCTCTATGCGCAGCGCCTGAAGCTGACCGATCCCGCCGCGTTCACGGTGCTGCCGGACATCATCTCGAAGGAGCCGCTCGGCCCAGCCGTGCGCAAGGGCGACGACAAGTGGTTCGACATCGTGCGCTGGACGCTGTTTACGCTGATCGAGGCGGAAGAGGACGGCATCACGCAGGCCAATGCGGAAGCCTCGCTGAAGTCGCAGAATCCGACGATCCGCCGGTTCCTCGGCGTCGAGGGCGACAATGGCAAACAGCTCGGGCTCGACCCCGCATTCGCCTACAATATCGTCGCCAAGGTCGGCAATTACGGCGAGATGTTCGAACGCAATCTCGGCCAGTCCAGCCAGCTGAAAATCGCGCGCGGCATCAATGCGCTGTGGAACGCCGGCGGCCTGATGTACGCGCCGCCGGCGCGCTGACCCCTGCCGGCGAACCGGGTGCCCCAGGTCCGCGCCCGGCGATGCTCGCCGATGTGAAAGGGGGGTGATGCGCGACCTCGACGCATTGCCGCCTCCACCGCTCTTGGTCATGATGGTCGGATAAAAACGTTTTTATTCTTCTTGAAAACGTTTTTATCCGATGATACGGATGCCGACCTGAGGAATGGGTCGCCGTTGATGGCAGAGAACAGAGAACCCGAACGCCGAGAGTTTTCGCCAACGATCAAGACGTTGGCTGCCCACACCGGCTATTCGATCGCCACCATTTCCAAGGCGCTGCGGGGATCGCCGGTCGTCGCGCGGCCGACAAGGGATGCCATCGTCGCCGCCGCGCGGGAACTGGGCTATCAGGCGAATGCGCGGGGCATGGCGCTGAGGACAGGCAAGACCTATCGGGCCGCGGTGCTGATGCCGATAACGTCCGCCGTCGGCTATGAATGGGACGGTGTCGAATACACGCAGATCCTGAGCGGCATAAGCCAGGCGCTGGAAGACAGCGACTATCAGCTGTCCGTGCACGGCTTCCGGAGCTTTGGCGATGCCTTCGAC
>NZ_RZSJ01000215.1:0-9204 GCF_003998025.1 Mesorhizobium sp. M8A.F.Ca.ET.021.01.1.1 | reverse complement strand
CCGCCGATTGCGTCTATTTCGGCGAAATCAGCCTTTCGGGCGCGGTGAGGCCGGTTGCGCATGCGCAGCAGCGCCTCAAGGAAGCCGAAAAACTGGGTTTTGGTAGCGCGGTTCTGCCCTTGGGCAGCGAGGAACTTGCTGGAGGGATCGGGGCCGGCGCTTTCCAACCCACCGAGCTTGCCGACCTCGTGGCGCGTATAGCCGGCTCACGGCGAAGCCGTGCCGACGATGAAGAGTGACGCGGCTCATCCGGTGGTGAGCAAGACAGAGTGGGGCGAACGACATGCCGATTACGCTGCTTGACGGAATTCTCGTCGGCTTCACCCTGGTCTCGGCGATGCTCGCCATGGTTCGCGGTTTTTCGCGCGAAGTGCTCTCGGTGGTGTCCTGGGCGGCGGCGGCGGCGGCCGCCTTCTTCTTCTACAAGCCGGTCCTGCCCTACCTGAAGCCCTATATCGACAATGAGAAGATCGCCATGGCCGCTGCCGCCGGCGTCGTCTTCATCATCGCGCTGATCGTGGTCTCGGTCATCACCATGAAGCTCGCCGACTGGATCATCGATTCGCGCATCGGCGCGCTCGACCGCACGCTCGGCTTCCTCTACGGCGCCGCGCGCGGCGTCCTGGTCGTCGCGGTGGCGCTGCTGTTCTTCAACTGGCTGGCCGGCGCCAAGGCCCCGGCCTGGGTCACGGAAGCCAAGTCGCGGCCGCTGCTGGAACAGATCGGCGCCAAGCTGGAAAGCCTGCTGCCGGAGGATCCGGAAAACGCCATCCTCAAGAAGCTCAATCCGAATCAGCCGGCCGCCGAGACGCCCGCCGCGCCCGACGCACCGGCGGCGGATGCCCCAGCCGGCGGCGACGACGCCAATGCGCCAGCGCCCGACGACAACGACGCCGGTCCCGCCGACAACACGGCCAAGCCGGCGCCAGCGCCGGCGAACTGAGGTCCGAACGGGACGTCTGGCGATCGATCCATGTGAACGATCGCATGCAGTGCGTTGCTTTCGACGCGCGACCGCCTTATATGGCGATTTTAGCGGAGCTTAAGATGGCAGACGCAGACGACGTGCTTTCCGCCGAGGCTGACGATCATTTCCATGACGAATGCGGCGTCTTCGGCATCTTTGGCCGGCAGGATGCGGCGGCCATCGTCACGCTCGGCCTGCATGCGCTGCAGCATCGTGGCCAGGAAGCGGCCGGCATCGTTTCCTACGACGGCACCCAATTCCATGTCGAACGCCATGTCGGACTGATCGGCGACACCTTCACCAAGCAGCGCGTCATCGACAGCCTGCAGGGTAACCGCGCCATTGGCCACACGCGCTACGCCACGACAGGCGGCGCCGGCATGCGCAACATCCAGCCCTTCTTCGCCGAGTTGGCCGATGGCGGCTTCGCCGTCGCCCATAACGGCAACCTCACCAACGCCATGACCGTGCAGCGCGCGCTGCAGAAGCAGGGCGCGATCTTCTCCTCCACCTCCGACACCGAGACGCTTTTGCATCTGGTCGCGACCAGCAAGGAGCGCGATCTCAACTCGCGCTTCATCGACGCGGTGCGCCAGGTAGAGGGCGCCTTCTCGCTGGTGGCGATGACGGCCAAGAAGATGATCGGTTGCCGCGATCCGCTCGGCATCCGCCCGCTGGTGCTCGGCGATCTCGACGGCGCCTGGATCCTGGCCTCCGAGACCTGCGCGCTCGACATCATCGGCGCCCGTTTCGTGCGTGATCTGAAGCCCGGTGAGATGGTCGTCGTCACCTCGAAGGGCATCGAGAGCCTGTTCCCGTTCGAACCGCAGAAGACCCGCTTCTGCATTTTCGAATATGTCTATTTCGCCCGGCCCGACTCTTCGGTCGAGGGCCGCAATGTCTATGAGGTGCGCAAGCGCATCGGCGCCGAACTGGCGCAGGAAAACCCGGTCGAGGCCGACATCGTCGTGCCGGTGCCGGACTCGGGCACGCCGGCGGCGATCGGCTTCAGCCAGGCGGCAGGCATTCCCTTTGAGCTTGGCATCATCCGCAACCATTATGTCGGCCGCACCTTCATTCAGCCCGGCGATTCGATCCGCCACATGGGCGTCAAGCTCAAGCACAACGCCAACCGCCGCATGATCGAGGGCAAGCGCGTGGTGCTGGTCGACGATTCCATCGTGCGCGGCACCACCAGCCAGAAGATCGTGCAGATGGTGCGTGACGCCGGCGCCAGGGAAGTGCACATGCGCATCGCCTCGCCGCCGACCAGCGCGTCGTGCTTCTACGGTGTCGACACGCCGGAGAAGTCGAAGCTGCTCGCTTCGCGCATGTCGGTGGAAGAGATGGCCGAATTCATCCGCGTCGATTCACTCGGCTTCCTCTCGATCAACGGGCTCTACCGCGCCGTCGGCGAGGCCAGCCGCAACGACGAACAGCCGCAGTTCTGCGATGCGTGCTTCACCGGCCAGTACCCGACCCGCCTGCTCGACTTCGAAGGCCACGACAATGTGCGCACGCTGTCGCTGCTGGCGACAAGCGGGGCGTAGGATTGCCGGACCGTCACCAGCTTAGAGCGGTTCAGCGTTCGATAGAATCGCCGAACCGCTCTAACTCTTTGTTTTTACGCAATTCCGGACGGAAAACCGTTACACACTTTTCCTGGAATTGCTCTAGCCAGAGTTCCGGAAGCATCGCATGACCCTCGACCTTACCGGCCGCGTTGCGGTCGTCACCGGCGCCTCGCGCGGCATCGGCTATTTCATCGCCAGGGAATTGGCGGCCGCCGGCGCCCATGTCATCGCGGTTGCCCGCACTGTCGGCGGGCTGGAAGAACTCGACGACCAGATCAAGGCGGCCGGCGGCCAGGCGACGCTGGTCCCGCTCGATCTCGCCGACATGGCCGGCATCGACCGGTTGGGGGGCGCCATCAACGAGCGCTGGGGCAAGCTCGACATTCTCGTCGCCAATGCCGGCGTGCTTGGCGTCATCTCGCCGATCGGCCATGTCGAGGCCAAGACCTTCGAAAAGGTGATGACCATCAACGTCACCTCGACCTGGCGGCTGATCCGCTCCGTCGACCCGCTGCTGCGGCTTTCGGATGCCGGCCGGGCGATTATCCTGTCTTCCAATGCCGCGCATTCCGCGCGCGCGTTCTGGGCGCCTTACGCGGCATCGAAGGCGGCGGTCGAAACAATGATGCGTTCCTGGGCGCATGAGACGCAAAGCCTGCCGCTGCGCGTCAACGCCGCCGACCCCGGCGCCACGCGCACCGCGATGCGCGCGCAAGCCGTACCCGGTGAGGATCCCGAGACGCTGCCGCACCCCTCCGAGATCGCCAAACGCATCGTGCCGCTGGCCAGCCCGGACCTCAAAGAGACCGGCCTGATCTTCCAGGCCAAGCACAACCGCTTCGTCACCTATCGGCAACCGGAATAAAACTCGGGTTCGAAACGGATTAAAAGAGCCTTCGGCTACGTTCTCCTGACGTAGGACATTCGAAACCGGAGGACCGACATGCGCAGATTCGTTATCGTTGCCGCCGCTCTCACCGCCGCCCTTGGGGCTACAGTCGGTGTGGCTGTTTCCCAAGATACCAAAATGAGCTTCTTCGTCACCAGTGTCGGCTCCGGCAAGGGCGCCGATCTCGGTGGCCTGAAGGGCGCGGACGCCCATTGCGCATCGCTTGCCGAAGCCGCCGGCGTCACCGGCAAGAGCTGGCACGCTTATCTCTCGACCAGCGCCGAGGATGCGCGCGACCGCATCGGCAAGGGGCCTTGGTTCAACGCCAAGGGCGCCAAGATCGCCGATGATGTCGCCTCCCTGCACAGCGACGCCAAGGGCATCACCAAGCAGACCGCGCTGAATGAGAAGGGTGAGACGGTCAACGGTCGCGGCGATACTCCCAACCGGCACGATATGCTGACGGGATCCAAGCCTGACGGCACCCGGATCGCCGACCAGACCTGCGGCGACTGGACGATGAGCGGCGCCGAAGGGGCGGCCATGATGGGCCATCACGACCGCACCGGTCTCGACGATTCGGCGGCGGCAAAGTCATGGAATTCCTCGCACGCCTCTCGTGGCGGCTGCAGCCAGGAGGCGCTGAAAGGCACAGGTGGCGACGGCCTGTTCTATTGTTTTGCGACCGACTGAACCGTGGCGTCGGCAACAGGCCAGTCCGAAAATCCGCCGGATGATCACGCGGCTGTGATCTAAGGGAGAAGGGCGCGCGGCGGTCATGCTTTCGTCATTTCGGAGGAGTTGTTAGGATCGGAAGACTCCCACACCAAGCGCCCTGCTGGGGCAGAACAAGGAAAACTCCATGGCTACGACCGCAGCATTGGTCTGGTATCTGGTAATCGCCGGCCCACAGGGCGGCATGGTTGTGCTGCCCAGCACCTTCGACAAACGCGAACAGTGCGCCGCCGCCATCACCGAGTATCAGAAGCAGCCGACACCCGCGGGCTGGTCCGTGCAGTGCGTGCCGAGCGCCTCGCCCTTCACCGACGAAGGCGACGCCGAAGAGCCGGCAGCTCAGTAAGCATCAGGTATCACTAGAGCAATTCCAGGAAAAGTGTGCAGCGGTTTTCCCGGAAGAAGCGCGTAGCGCTTCCCCTTGGGAATTGCGTAAAAACAAGAAGTTAGAGCGGGTCAGAGATTCTATCAAACTCTGAACCGCTCTAGGCCCGCTGCCGCGGGCCTTGTGATTCATCTCCGCGCGCTCACCGTCAGCTCCGGCTTCTGGTTGATGGTCTGGAACACCACGCAATAGCGCTCGGTCAGCTTCAGCAGCGAATCGATCCGCTCCTGCGGCTCGTCCGTGTCGAGATCGAAACTGAGCCGGATGGCGCGAAAACCGACCGGCGCATCCTTGGCGACACCGAGTGTGCCACGAAAATCAAGGTCGCCTTCGGCTTCAACGGTCGCGGCGCCGAGCTTGAACTCGAGCGCCGTCGCCACCGCCTTCAGCGTCACCCCGGCGCAGGCCACCAGCGCCTCGAGGAGCATGTCGCCGGAGCACAGCTCGAGCCCCGAGCCGCCTGTCGCCGGATGAAGGCCAGCGACGGCAATCGCCCTGCCGGTGTCGACCTTGCAGGCGACCGACTGTTCGTCGATCGAACCCTTCGCTCTCAGCGTGATCAGTGCTTGCGCGGCGTCGTTACGGTAGGCCTGCTTCAGCGGCGCCTGCATGGCCTTGAGTTCGGTCGCGTCCATTTTCGTTCCTTTCGAACGGCTTTCTGTCTTGATAGCACGGTCGTACGGAAGTGTGAGCCAATCCGAGCGACGATCCAAGCTGTCAGGAACCGGTGTCGAGGGGATAGCAGTGGGCTCGCCTTCGTCTATTCCCTTTGACTTCATTCGCCTCGGCCATACCTATGCGGGAGTCGTTCCCGCGGAGGCCTCATGCGTTCCAAGCTGAAACTCGTCTCCCTTGTCCTCGTCATGCTTGCCGGCTTCGCGCGGCCCCTCTTGGCTGAAACGCCAGAGCGGCCAGCGCCCGAGGGTGGTGTGCTGTCGCTGCTGCCCTCACCCGAGATCAGCGACCATTCGATCACCATTGCCGGGCACAGTCTGCGGTACCAGGCAAAGGCCGGCACGCTTCCGCTGCTCTCCGGCAAGGGCGAGGTCACGGCGGAGATTTTCTATGTTGCCTATACGCTGAAACCGCGTGAGGGCACGGCGACGGAAGCACCGCGGCCAATCACCTTCGCGTTCAATGGCGGCCCGGGCGCCGCTTCAGCCTATCTGCATCTCGGCGCGCTCGGACCGCGCATAGTGGCGACCGGAGCCGACGGGGAATTCCTCCCCTCGCCGCAGAAGCTCATCGACAATCCCGACAGCTGGCTCGACATGACCGACCTCGTCTTCGTTGATCCGGTGGGAACCGGCTACAGTCGCGAGGCGCCTGGCCAGGATACGCACGACTTCTGGGGCGTCAGGCAGGACGCCAGTTCTATCGGTGCGTTTATCCGGCTCTATCTTGCCCAAAACAGCCGCATGGGATCCCCGCTGTTCCTCGCCGGTGAGAGCTATGGCGGGTTCCGGGCGGCACTGCTTGCCAGGACGCTGCAGGAAGATATCGGCATCAGCCCAAGCGGCATCGTGCTGATCTCGCCGGCGCTGGAATTCACCCTGGTGCAGCCCGACGAATTCGAGCCGCTGCATTGGGCTCTCGAACTACCCTCCCTCGCCGCGGTTCGCCTGCGTAGTGAAGGTTTCAACGGCGATGCACTGCGGGAAAAGCTCGCCGATATCGAGCATTATGCACTTGGCGAGTACCTCACCGCGCTCGCCAGTGGGCTGGAGCAAGGCGGGCGGCTGGCCAGCGATCGCGTAGCGGAGATCACCGGCCTGCCACTCGACCTCGTTCACCGCAACTTCGCCCGCGTCCCGACCTCGCTCTTCGCAAGGGAGTTTGGCCGTGCCACGGGCAAGGTGCTCAGCCCCTATGACGGTATGATCGCGACGGCGGACATAGCGCCTCAGAGCGCCCGGATCGCCGGTCCCGATCCGGTGCTGGACCGCAGTGTGCCGGCGCTGACCTCGGCTTTTGTCGGCTACGCTCGCGACGAGCTGAACTTTCGCACCGATGTTAGCTACCGCTTACTGAACGACGATATCAGCCACAACTGGGACTATGGGACGAGCGCCTCGCGCCAAGGCTATGCTGGCGTGGTGGACGATTTGCAGCGGGCACGCTCCTTGAATCCCGCGCTGGGCGTCGTCATCGTCAACGGCTACACCGATCTCGTCACTCCCTACCTGGCGTCGCGTTATCTGGTCAGCCAGATTCCGTCGCTCGCCGGCGCCAGGCCGATCCGCCTCGACGTCGTTGAAGGTGGACACATGATGTATTTCAAGCCGGACGGCCGACACGCGCTGAAAGAGGCCGCTTCGGAACTTTACCAGGCGACGCAATAAACAATAGAGACCCCGCAATTTCGGGCAACCTAGGCCCGGGGCCAATGGTGCTGGCCCCAGCCGAACGCAGGCCAGGGGACTGGCGCAGTGATCAAGCTATCCCAAATGGGACATTGACGAACAAGGCCCCAAAACCTTCTGATCCGGGAAAGTTTCGTCGTTCCATTTTCCGGCAGTCCCACAATGTCACATACGCTCTCGACCACACCGAGACAGGATGGGTTTCGCGCTCCTGGCGAATTCGAACCCAAATCAGGCTGCTGGCTGATCTGGCCGGAGCGGCCGGACACCTGGCGCCAGGGCGCCAAGCCCGCCCAGAAGCTGTTCGCCGACGTCGCCGCCGCGATCGCTCAAAGCGAACCCGTGACCGTGGCGGCATCCAGCCGCCAATGGCGGAACGCCAGAGCGCGCTTGCCCGCCGAGGTGCGCGTCGTGGAGATGTCCACCAACGATTCCTGGCTGCGCGACAGCGGCCCCAATTTCGTCGTCAACGACCAAGGCGGCGTGCGCGGCGTCGATTGGATCTTCAACGCATATGGCGGGTTTGACGGCGGCCTCTACTCGCCTTGGGATCTCGATGACCTTGCCGCACAAAAAGTGCTCGAGATCGAGAGGATGGACCGCTACCGCGCGCCGCTGATCGCCGAGGGCGGCGGTCTGCAATGCGATGGCCAGGGAACGCTGATGACGACCGAGCAATGCCTGCTCAATCGAAATCGCAACGCCCATCTCGGCAAAGCCGAGGTGGAGAGCCGGCTTGGCGACTATCTCGGCGTCGACGACATCATCTGGCTGCCGCGTGGCTTTGCTTTCGACGAGACGGATGGTCATGTCGACGACCTCTGTTGCTTCGTTCGTCCGGGCGTCGTGGCGCTGAGCTGGACCGATGAGCGGGACGACCCGCAATATGAGATCGTGCGCGAAGCCGAAGAGGTGCTGCGTTCGGCCCGTGACGCGCGTGGCCGCAGCCTGGAGGTTCATCGGCTGCACCATCCCCTGCCGATCGAAATGACGGTCGAGGAAAGCGAGGGCTTGGACCGGGTCGATTCGACCTGGGCGCGGCCAACGGGCAACCGGATCGCGGCGAGTTACATCAACTACTATCCGGGCAACAGCGTCGTGGTCGTGCCGGAGTTCGGCTGCGATCTCGACCGGAAGGCAAAGCAACAGCTGGCCACGCTGTTCCCCGACCACAAGATCGTCGGCATCGAGAACTCCCGCGAAATTCTGCTCGGCGGCGGCAATGTCGCCTGTATCACCTTACCCGTTTATGCGCCGCAGCGGCGTTGAGCGGCAAGCGTGCCGAAAGTGAAATTGGAACGGTGCGCCGCATCGGCCGCACCCGTGAAAGGAGGACACCCATGCGCTCCCTGCTCTTCCCAATCCTGAGCGCCGCGCTTGCCTGCGGCATCTGCTTCGGCGGCGCCCGGGCGGACGACGAGAAGGTCGTCAACGTCTACAACTGGTCCGACTATATCGCGCCGGACACGGCTGAGAAGTTCGAGAAGGAGACAGGTATCAAGGTCCGCTACGATGTCTATGACGGCAACGAGGTCCTTGAGACGAAACTGCTCACCGGCGGCTCGGGGTATGACGTGGTGTATCCCTCGGCCTTTCCGTTTCTGAAGAACCAGGTGAAGGCGGGCGCTTTCCTGCCACTCGACGGATCGAAGCTTTCAAACCACTCGAAAATCGATCCGCAAGCCTTGTCGCTGATCGCGGGCGCGGATCCGCAGAACCTGCACGCAGTGCCTTACATGGCCGTCACGGACGGCATCGGCTACAATGTCGCTGCCATCAAGCAACGGATGCCGGACGCGCCGACAGATTCGTTCGCCATGGTCTTCGACGTCGACGTCGTCAAGAAATTCTCCGATTGCGGCGTCGCCATGATCGATGCCCCGGCGGAGATCATTCCGATGGCCATGAACTATCTCCATATCGACCCCAGGTCGACCAGTCCGGACGACCTCGCCAAGGTTGAAGAACTGATGGGCAAGGTGCGGCCTTATATCCGTTACTTCCACTCGTCGAAATACATCAACGACCTGGCGAATGGCGACATCTGTGTCGTGCTGGGCTGGTCGGGCGACATATTGCAGGCGAAGACCCGTGCGGCGGAATCCGCGAAGAAGCTTGAGATTGCCTATTCCATTCCCAGGGAAGGCACGCTGATAAACTTCGATACGATGGCGGTGCCGAAGGATGCGCCGCATCCGGAGAATGCCCGGGCCTGGATCGATTTCAACTTGCGGCCCGACATAGCGGCGGCCAATTCCAGCTATGTTTCCTATGCCAATGCGATCCCGGAA
>NZ_RZSJ01000214.1:0-9213 GCF_003998025.1 Mesorhizobium sp. M8A.F.Ca.ET.021.01.1.1 | reverse complement strand
CGACGATCCAGACCGAGGCCAAATTGCGCGAGATCGCCCCCCAATCCGAGGGCTCGACCCGCACACGGCGCGTCAAGCTGACGCTTACCGATCCGCCGCAAGCCTTCAGGCTCGGCTCGACGGTGACGGCGACCCGCATGACCAAGGTTGTGCCGACGATCGAGCTGCCCATTTCGGCGCTGCTCGAAAAGGACGGTTCCGAAAAAGTGTGGATCATCGATCCAAAGACGTCGAGCGTGAGCGCGCACGATATCAAGGTCGCGTCGAAGAATGGCGGCACCTTTACCGTGGCGGAAGGACTGGACGCCGGCATGCGCGTCGTCACCGCCGGCGTTCACAGCCTCGTCGACGGCCAGAAAGTGAAAGTGCCCGAGGGAGGGGCCTCATGAAGGGCTTTAACCTCTCCGAATGGGCGCTCAACCACCGCTCGCTGGTCTGGTATTTCATGCTGGTCTTCGTGGTGGCCGGCATCTTCTCCTATCTCAATCTCGGCCGCGAGGAAGATCCCAACTTCACCATCAAGACCATGATCATCCAGGCCAACTGGCCGGGCGCCTCGGTGAAGGAGACGGTGCAGCAGGTGACCGATCGCATCGAGAAAAAGCTCGAGGAACTCGACAGCCTCGACTACACCAAGTCGGTGACGACAGCCGGCCAGACTGTCATCTTCGTCAACCTGAAGGACACCACCAAGGCGCGCGACGTCGCGCCGAACTGGCTTCAGGTGCGCAACATGGTCAACGACATCAAGGCGCAGTTTCCGCAAGGCGTGCAGGGACCGTTCTTCAACGACCGCTTCGGCGACGTCTACGGCAACATCTATGCCTTCACCGCCGACGGGCTGACGCCACGCCAATTGCGCGACTATGTGGAGGATGTGCGAACCAAGATCCTGACCGTGCCCAATGCCGGCAAGGTCGATCTGGTCGGTGCGCAGGACGAGGCGATCTATCTCGAATTCTCGACCCGCCAGATCGCCGCGCTTGGCCTCAACCAGCAGCAAATCGTGGCCAGCCTGCAAGCGCAGAACGCGATCACGCCGTCCGGCGTCATCCAGTCCGGGCCGGAGCGCATCAGCGTGCGCGTCGGCGGCCAGTTCGCCTCCGAGGAGAGCCTGCGCGCCATCAATCTGCGCGTCAACGACCGGTTCTTCCGGCTGAGCGACGTGGCGACGATCACGCGCGGTTATGCCGACCCCCCGACAGCCCTGTTCCGCTTCAACGGCCAGGATGCGATCGGGCTTGCCATCGGCATGAAGCCCAACGCCAATCTGCTCAAGTTCGGCGAAGCGCTGCATGAGGAGATGGACAAGGTGCTGGCCGACCTGCCGGTCGGCGTCGGCGTGCATCTGGTCGCCGACCAGCCTGTCATCGTCGAGGAGGCGGTCTCGGGCTTCACGCGCGCGCTGTTCGAGGCGGTGGCGATCGTGCTTGCCGTCTCTTTCATCAGCCTCGGCATGCGGGCCGGCTTCGTCGTCGCGCTGTCGATCCCGCTGGTGCTGGCCATCACCTTCACCGTCATGGAGTATCTCGGCATATCGCTGCAGCGCATTTCACTCGGCGCGCTGATCATCGCGCTCGGGCTGCTGGTCGACGATGCGATGATCGCGGTCGAAATGATGGTGGCGCGGCTGGAGGTTGGCGACACCCTGCGCAGGGCGGCGACCTATGTCTACACCTCGACCGCCTTCCCGATGCTGACCGGCACGCTGGTGACGGTCGCCGGCTTCATCCCGATCGGCCTCAACTCGAGCGCGGCAGGCGAGTACACCTTCACGCTGTTCGTCGTCATCGCGGTGTCGCTCTTGGTGTCATGGATCGTGGCGGTGCTGTTCGCGCCGCTGCTTGGCGTCACCATCCTGCCGGCGACGATGAAGGAGAAGCATCACGACCAACCAGGGCGGTTCACGTCGCTGTTCCGGCGCGTGCTTGTCGGCTCGGTGCGCCATCACTGGCTGACGATCGTCGTGACCGTGCTCCTGTTCGGTGGCTCGATCGCCGGCTTCGGGCTCGTCCAGCAACAGTTCTTCCCGCCTTCCGACCGGCCGGAGCTGATCGTCGACTGGAACCTGCCGCAGAACTCGTCGATCACCGAGACGCGCGACCAGATGGAGCGCTTCGAACAGCGGGCGCTGGTCGGCAATCCCGACATCGACCACTTCTCCTCCTATATCGGCCAGGGCGCGGTGCGCTTCGTGCTGGCCTATGACGTGCAGCCCGCCAATCCCTATTTCGGCCAGACCGTGATCGTCACCAAGAGCATCGAGGCGCGCAACCGGGTGAAGCCGGCGCTGGAGAAGCTGCTGCGCGCGGAGTTCGTCGGCACCGACGCCTTCGTCAAGCCGCTCGAGCTTGGGCCACCGGTCGGGCGCCCGGTGCAATATCGCGTCGGCGGCCCTGACATCCAGACGGTGCGGGAACTGGCGCAGCAATTCGCCGGCATCATCTCGGCCAATCCGAAACTTGCCGCACCCACCTTCGACTGGAACGAACCACAGCGCGTGCTGAGGGTCGACGTGCTGCAGGACAAGGCGCGCCAGCTTGGCATCACCTCCTCCGATATCGCCAGCACGCTGAACAGCACGGTGGGCGGATCGACGATCACCCAGGTGCGTGACGCGACCTACCTGATCAATGTCGTGGCCCGTTCGCGCGGGGCCGAGCGCGGCTCGATCGAGACGCTGCAGAACATCCAGCTGCCGACGGGCAATGGCGAGGCTATCCCGCTCGCGGCGGTTGCCAATTTCCGCTACGATCTGGAGCAGCCGACGGTGTGGCGGCGTGACCGCATCCCGACCATCACCGTGCGCGCCGGCCTGGTTGGCGACGTGCTGCCGGCGACCGTCGTCAACGAGCTGAAACCGTCGGTCGACGCCTTCATCACCAAGCTGCCGCCCGGCTATTCGGTCGAGACCGCCGGCTCCGTCGAGGAAAGCGCCAAGAGCCAGGGGCCGATCGCCGCCGTCGTGCCGCTGATGCTGTTCGTGATGGCGACCATCCTGATGGTGCAGTTGCAGAGCTTCCAGCGCCTGTTCCTGGTCGTGGCGGTCGCGCCGCTCGGACTGATCGGTGTGGTGGCGGCGCTGGTGCCGAGTGGCGCGCCGCTCGGCTTCGTCGCCATCCTCGGGGTGCTGGCGCTGATCGGCATCCTGATCCGCAACTCGGTCATCCTGATCGTGCAGATCGAGGATCTTGTCGCTGAAGGCAAGGATCGCTGGGCCGCCGTCATCGAGGCGACGGAGCATCGCATGCGGCCGATCGCGCTGACCGCCGCCGCCGCCAGCCTGGCGCTGATCCCGATCGCGCGCGAAGTGTTCTGGGGGCCGATGGCCTATGCCATGATGGGCGGCATCATCGCTGGTACGGCGATCACGCTGCTGTTCCTGCCGGCGCTTTATGTGACGTGGTTCAGGATCAAGGAGCCGAAGCAAGGGGACGACCCATCCGTTCCGGAGAACGGCGAACTGGCGCAAGGTTCGACTTAAGATCCTGCAGTATCACTCGTTATCGTTGGAGGGCGAGGGGAGTGATTTGGCGCGCTGCCAAGGCGACGATTTGGAGCTGCGCCAAGCATGCCAACCTTTCGGCAAATCGGCCAACGCCAAGATGCTTTCATCCCGCCGAACCACCTCCTGCAGGCCGACGAGCATTATCTCACGTTCGTTCCGATCTCGAGTGTCGCTGCTGTGAAACTGCCAGCTGCCACCTTCTTCGTTGTAGATGTCGTCGTGGTCAGCTTCATGCACGACGTATGCGATCCAATCGTCAGATTTGAATATACTCTTGTCCGATAGCACCGCGACATTGGGTGGATCTGCAAACTTCCATTCCCCCATGGAATTCCCCCGTTGGTCTGTGCACAGGAAGAGCGAATTCAGGCGGTTCTTACAAACCCGTCGCTGGCTCGCAGCAGGTTGCGCGTATAATCCTTTGTCACACGGCGCTCGACCAGATCGTTTGCCACCAGATTTTCCACTGCCTCGCCGCCCTGCATCACCATCAGACGCTCGCACATATGGGTGATGATGGCGAGGTCGTGGCTGACCATCAGGAAGGTCAGCTTGCGCCGCCGCCGGACTTCCTCCAGCAGGTTGAGCACTTCCGCCTGCACGGAGGCGTCGAGCGCCGAGGTCGGCTCGTCTAGCAGCAGGATCGAGGGCTCGAGGATCAGCGCGCGGGCGATCGCGACACGCTGGCGCTGGCCGCCCGAGAGCTGGTGCGCGTAACGGAAGCGAAAACCGTTGCCGAGGCCGACCTCGTCGAGCGCGCGCTCGATGCGCTTTTCGCCGTCGGCAAAGCCGTGGATGGCGAGCGGCTCCTGCAGCAGGCGGTCGACCGTCTGGCGCGGGTGCAGCGACCCATACGGATCTTGGAAGACCATCTGCACTTCGCGGTAAAAGGCCTTATCGCGGCGCGCGCCGAGCGTCTTGCCGTTGACGGCGATGCTGCCCGAGGCGACCGGCGCGAGACCGACGATGGCTCGCAGCAATGTCGATTTCCCGGAACCGGATTCACCGACCAGGCCGAAGGATTCACCCGGCTGTACATCAAGGCTGACGCCCTTCAGCGCGCGAAAGCGGTCGAAGATCACCTCCAGCGTGTCGACGGCAATCGCTGATGTCATGCCGCCCACTCCGGCTTGCGGTCGAGCACAGGCAGCGGGTGACGGTCGGCGCCGATCTTGGGCATGCAGTTGAGCAGGCCGCGCGTATAGGGATGCTGGGCCTGGCTGAGTTCCGAGGCCTTGAGTTGTTCGACCACCTTGCCGGCATACATGACGATGACGCGGTCGCAGAAGGAGGAAACCAGGCGCAGATCGTGCGAGATGAAGACCAGTCCCATGCCCCGCTCCGCGACCAGCCGGTCGAGGATACCGAGCACATCGAGCTGCACGGTGACGTCGAGCGCCGAGGTCGGCTCGTCGGCGATCATCATTTCCGGCCCGGCGATCAGCATCATGGCGATCATGGCGCGCTGGCCCATGCCGCCCGACACTTCGTGCGGGTGAAGGTCGAAGACGCGTTTGGGATCGCGGATCTGCACCGCCTCGAGCATGGCCAGCGCACGCTCGCGCGCCTCGGCCTTGCCGACCTTTTCGTGCGTGCGCAGCGTCTCGACGATCTGGCGGCCGATGCTCATCACCGGGTCGAGCGAATATTTCGGATCCTGCAGGATCATGGCGATGCGGTTGCCCCGCAACGCGCGGCGTTGGCGTGGCGAGATGCCGAGCAGGTCGATGCCGTCGAAGGTCAATTTATTGGCCGATATCCGGGCCTGCGGCGGCGTCAGGCCCATGATGGCGCGGCCCGTTTGCGACTTGCCCGACCCGGACTCGCCGACGATGCCGAGGCGTTCCCGGCCAAGCGAAAAGGAAACGCCGCGCACCGCCTCGACCATGCCCGTGCGGGTCGGAAAGGTGACCCGCAGGTCATCCACCTCAAGCAGGGTCCCAGTTCGGCCGTTCATTGGTCGCCACTCCGAGGATCGAGCGCGTCGCGCAGGCCGTCGCCGAGCAGGTTGAAGCCGAGGCTGACGATCAGGATTGCGAAGCCCGGCGCACCGGCCACCCACCATTGGTCGAGGATGAAGCGCCGGCCCGAAGCGATCATGGTGCCCCATTCCGGCAGCGGCGGCTGCGCGCCAAGGCCGAGGAAGCCGAGGCCCGCGGCCGTCAGGATGATGCCGGCCATGTCGAGCGTCACGCGGATGATCAGCGAGGAGATGCATAGCGGCATGATGTGGCGCAACACGATGCGGAAGGGAGAGGCGCCCATCAGTTGCACCGCCTTGATGTAGTCCGAGTTGCGCACGGTGAGCGTCTCGGCACGCGCGATGCGGGCATAGGGCGGCCAGGAGGTGATGGCGATCGCCAGCACGGCGTTCTCGATGCCGGGGCCAAGGGCGGCGACGAAGGCCAGCGCCAGCACCAGTTTGGGGAAGGCAAGGAAGATATCGGTGACGCGCATCAGGATCGCGTCGGTCCAGCCGCCGGCATAGCCGGCGACGGTGCCGACCAGGAGCCCGATGGGTGCGGCGATGATGGCGACCAGGACGACGACATAAAGCGTCCAACGCGAACCGTAGAGGATGCGCGAATAGATGTCGCGGCCGAGATCGTCGGTGCCGAACCAGTGCTGGGCACTCGGCGCCAGCAGACGCGCGTTCTTCAGGTCGCCGAAGGTCGGCGAATACGGCGCCAGCACACCGGCAAGGGCGGCGACGAGCAGCAGAGCGATGATGATCAGCAGGCCGACAAAGGCCAAACGATTGGCGGAAAAGCGCCGCCAGGCGACATAGGCGCGACCGAGCCTTGCCTGCATCCGCGATGCCGGCCGCTCCGACAACAACCATTCGAGACGGGAGAAGGGGCGGGCGTCGGAGACGGTCATGACGATGCCTCTTGAAGCCGTCGACCCCCACTCCGGTCTGCTTCGCAGACCATCTCGCCCCCGGTCGATGGAGGAGAGGAAAGGCGCCAGGCGTGCGGCTGCCTTTTCCTCTCCCCCGGACAGGGGGAGAGGTGGCCCGAAGGGCCGGAGTGGGGGTGATTTGCCGCAGCCAAGCCCGAAAGCGCGATACCTCTGCTCATCCGGTCTTCGTCCTCGGGTCGAGCACGCGGTAGAGAAGATCGGACAGGAGATTGATGCCGATGAACACCGAGCCGATGACGATGGTGCCGCCGAGCACGGCGTTCATGTCGGCGTTCTGCAGCGAGTTGGTGATGTAGAGGCCGATGCCCGGCCAGGAGAAGACGGTCTCGGTCAGCACCGAGCCCTCGAGCAGCCCGGCATAGGACAACGCGATCACGGTCACCATCGGCACGGCGGCATTGCGCAGCGCGTGGCCCCAGATGATACGGGTTTCCGACAGGCCCTTGGCGCGCGCGGCGACGACGTATTCCTGGGCGAGTTCATTGAGCATGAACGAGCGCGTCATGCGGCTGATATAGGCGAGCGAGAAATAGCCGAGCAGCGAGGCCGGCAGGATGATGTGACGGAAGGCGTCGTAAAAGACATCCCACTGCCCCTGCATCGCGGAGTCGAGAAGGTAGAAGCCGGTGACCGGCGTGAAAGTGTATTCGTAGACGACGTCGAGCCGAGCCGGGAAGGCCACCCATTGCAGCTTGGCGTAGAACAGCACCAGGGCCAGCAGGCCCAGCCAGAAGATGGGCACGGAATAGCCGATCAGGCCGATGATGCGCACAATCTGATCGACGAGGCTACCGCGTTTGACCGCGGCCAGCACTCCCAGCGGCACACCGAACAGCGCGCCGATCAGTGTCCCCAATGTCGCCAGTTCCGTCGTTGCGGGAAGAGCGCGGCGGATGTCGGTCATGACGGGATTGGTGGTCAGCACGGAGATGCCGAAATCGCCGCTCAGCGCATGTTTCACATAGATGTAGAACTGCTCGATCAACGGCAGGTCGAGGCCCATCTCGCGGCGCGTTCGCTCCACGACATTGGCGGGTGCCCGGTCGCCGAGCACGGCCAGCACCGGGTCGATCGGGATGACGCGGCCAATGAAGAAAGTGACCGCGAGAAGACCGAGATAGGTCGTCACCGCAATGACCAGGAAGCGGCCAAGCGATGATGCAAGGGCGACGGCGCGGGCGCTGCCGCGCCCGCTTTCGTTTTCAATCGTGCTCATGCGGCGTGTCCGCGAACACTATTCCTTGGAGACCGGCCCGACGAAGTTGGTGTCGAAACTCGGACCGAGCGCGAAGCCCTTGAGGTTCTTGCGCAGACCGGCAACTTCCAGCTGCTGGTGGATGACGACGAAGGGGCTGGTGTCGAGGATTTTCTTCTCGAGATCCTTGTACATATCGGCGCGCTTGCCCGAATCCTTCTCAAGCAGGGCTGCTTCCGTTTGCTTGGTCAGGTCCGGAATGTCCCAGGCATTGCGCCAGGCGAGCGTGTGGGACTTGCCGGCATCCGAATTGTCCGGGTTCGAGGCAAAGGTCTGGGCATTGGAGTTCGGATCGAAATAGTCCTGGCCCCACTGGCCTATATAGATGTCGTGGTTGCGTGCGCGGTATTTGGTCAGCGTCTGCTTGCCGTCGCCAGGGATGATCTCCAGCTTGATGCCGGCCTGGCCGAGCGTCTGCTGGATGGATTCCGCCATGCCGGTGGTCGGCTGGCCGGTGCGCACGTCCATGGTGACGCTGAAGCCGTCCGCCAAGCCGGCCTTGGCCAGCAATTCCTTGGCCTTGGCGACGTCGAGCTTGAAGGGGTTTTCGTCGAGTTCGCCCAGCACGCCCTTGGGCAGGAAGGTCTGGTGGATCTCGCCGATGCCCTTGAGGATGGTCGAACCCAGCGCATCATAGTCGACCAGATATTTGAAGGCCTGACGCACCTCGGGTTTGGCGAGGTTCGGGTTCTTCTGGTTGAGGCTGATGTAGTAGACGGTGCCCTTGGGCGCGCTGGTCGAGGTGAGGTCGGCGTTCTTGGCGATGGCGTCGAGGTCGTTCGGTTCGAGGTTGCGGGCAACGTCGATATCGCCGGCCTCGAGCGCCAGGCGTTGCGCCGAGCTTTCCTTCATGTTGCGGTAGATGACGCGGGCGAGCTTGGCCTTTTCGCCGTAGTAATTGTCGTTGCGTTCCAGGACGACGGCCTCGTTGGCACGCCATTCGCGCAGCTTGAAGGCGCCCGAGCCGGCATAGCCTGTCTTCAGCCAGGCGTTGCCGAAGTCGTTGTCCCATTTGTAGTCGGCGCTCGGCGTGACCGCCGCGACATGTTCCTTGACCAGCTTGGCGTCGACAACGGAGGCAACGGTGGCCGACAGGCAGTTCAACACGAAACTTGGCGCATAGGCCTTGTCGACGGTGAACTGGAAGGTGGTGTCGTCGACCGCCTTGGCCTTTTCGGTGACGTTGTCGCCGCTAATGCCGAACTGGCCGATGATGAAGGCGGGGCTCTTGTCCAGCTTGACGGCGCGCTCGAACGACCAGGCGACGTCGGCGGCGGTGATCGGGTTGCCTGAGGCGAATTTCAGGCCCGGCTTGAGCTTGAACGTATAGGTCAGGCCATCGTCGGAGACGGTCCAACTTGCGGCGAGATCGGGCTTGACCTTGGAGGTGTCGCTGAGGTCGAGGCGGACAAGAAGATCATAGGTGTTGCCGGTGACCTCGGCGGTCGACAGCTCGAACGCCTCGCCCGGATCCATCGAGATGATGTCGTCGATGGCAAAACCTTCGACAAGCGTGTCGGCGGGGGGG
>NZ_RZSJ01000213.1:0-9230 GCF_003998025.1 Mesorhizobium sp. M8A.F.Ca.ET.021.01.1.1 | reverse complement strand
ATGTCGCCTCGGGCGTGCGCCAGGGCGCCAGCATCGCAGCCGGCGGCAGGCGGCCGCAGGCGGCCGAGCTTGCCGGCGGCTGGTATTTCGAGCCGACCGTGATGACCGATACCGATAACGGCATGGACGTCATGCAGGAAGAACTGTTCGGTCCTGTCGTCGGCGTCATGCCGTTCTCGTCGGAAGACGAGATGATCCGTCTCGCCAACGACACACGCTATGGGCTCGCCTCCGGCATTTGGACGCGGGACATCAACCGCGCGCTGCGCTTCGCCAGGAATGTCGAGGCCGGCACCGTCTGGATCAACACCTACCGCGCGTCCTCCTTCATGTCGGCCAATGGCGGCTTCAAGGAGAGCGGCTATGGCCGGCGCGGCGGCTTCGACGCCATGGAGGAGTTCTCGCGCCTGAAGAACGTCGTCATCGACTATTCCGGCGCCATGCAGGACCCCTTCGTTATCCGCCTTCGCTGACCAAACCCGACGCACTGGGGAGACCGACATGAAATTCGCCGTTTCGCTGACCATGGAGCGCTTCTCGCCCGACATGCCGATGTCGAAGGTGAAGAGCAATCTGCTCGACCTGGCGCGCCTGGCCGACGAGGGCGGCTTCGAGACGCTGTGGACGGCGGAGCATCACACGATCGAATGCACGATCTCGCCCAACCCGCTGATGACGCTGACCTGGCTTGCCCAGCATACCGAGCAGATCCGGCTCGGCACCTCGACGCTGGTCGCGCCCTACTGGAGCCCGATCCGGCTGGCAGGGGAGGGGGCACTTTGCGATCACCTGACCGGCGGGCGGCTGGAGTTCGGCATTGCGCGCGGCTCCTACCAATACGAGTTCGACCGCATGGCCGGCGGCATGCCGCAGCAGGAAGGCGTTGCCTATCTGAAGGAGTTGGTGCCGGCGGTGAAGAAACTGTGGGCGCAGGATTATGCCCATGACGGCCACTACTGGAATTTCCCGCTCGCCGCCGGCGTGCCGAAGCCGCTGCAGAAGCCGCATCCGCCGATCTGGGTGGCCGCGCGAGACCCTGGTACTTTCGACTGGGCGGTCGGCATCGGCGCCTCGATCCTGTCGACGCCCTTGTCGGCGCCGGCGGCCGAGATCGCCGTGCTCGGCGAGAAATTCCGCAAGGCCGTCGCCGATCATCCAGAGGTGCCGCGCCCGCGCCTGATGATGCAGCGGCGCACCTGCGTCTACGAACGGGCGCAGGACTGGGAGATCGCGGTCGGGCATGCCATCGACTACGGCCGCGCCTTCGAGAACCTGTTCCAGAACATCGGCACCGTGCAAAACGGCTTTCCCGAAGCCGTCCCCTACGAGAGCGTCAAGGGCAAGGACAACTACAATCCCGAGAACATCCGCCGCAACCTGATGTTCGGCACACCGGACGAGGTGATCGAGAAACTGCTCGACTATGAAGCGGCGGGCGTCGACCAGTACTGCCTCGGCCTGACCTTCAACCTGCCGTTCGAGCTGCAGAAGAAGACGATCAAGCTGTGGGTCGACGAGGTGATGCCGGTTTTTGCCGCGCGCGAGCGCGACAGGGCGCGTCAGGCGGCGAGGGCGTGACCATGGCGCGCTCCGGCCAGCTCGATGTCGAGGGCGTGCTGCTCAACTGGCGCCTTGAGGGTGAGGGCGGCGTGCCGTTGGTCTGCATCCATGGCGTCGGCTCCTATCTCGAAGCCTGGAATGGCGTGGCGGGCCAACTGAGAGATCGCTTCGCGGTTCTCACTTTCGACCTGCGCGGCCATGGCCGCTCTAGCCGGGTCAAGGGCCGCTACGAGATCGACGATTTCGTCAAGGAGACGCTGGCGCTGGCCGACCATGTCGGGTTTGCCGCCTTCAATCTGGCCGGCTTTTCACTGGGTGGCCTGATCGCGCAGCGCCTGGCGCTGACGCATGCTGAGCGCCTGCAAAAACTGGTGCTGCTGTCGACGGTCGCCGGCCGCACGCCTGAGGAGCGGCACGCGGTGCGTGGCCGGCTGGCGGCGCTGATGGCGAGCGACGGCTCGGCGCATCATGCAGCCTCGCTGTCGCGCTGGCTGACGGAGGATTTCCAGGACAAGAACCCGGTCGTCATCGCCGAGTTGCGCCGGCGTGACGCCGAGAACGACCGCGACTGCTATGCAGCGGCCTATCGCGTTCTGGCCGAGACCGATTTCGGCGGCATTCTCGACCGCGTCACCTGCCCGACGCTGATCGTGACCGGCGAGGACGATCAGGGTTCCAGTCCGCGCATGGCACGGCTGATGCACGAACAGGTGCAAGGGTCGCAACTCGCCATCCTGCCCGGACTTCGCCATTCGATCCTGATCGAAGCGCCGGCTCGGGTTGCCACCGTGATGGGCGATTTCCTGCTGGACGCTGACCGCGGGAAAGGGGTCGCCGCCGATGAATAGCAGCCTTCGCGATGCGGCAGAGAATGTCGGACAGCAGGTGCTGTACGAGGGCTCGCAGGCAACAGGCCGGGACCTTCCCTGTGATCGGGGGAACGGCGACGGCAAACATCCTCCGCGACATCGGAAGACCGGACCGGCCGCGACGTCGCTAAATCCGCGTGCCTTGGGAGAGGACGCCGACCTGGTCGGCACGAAATTGCGACATCACGACCGGCTGAACGGAAGTGACAGCAAGGGACTGAACAACAACAGGGGAATACGCATATGACAATCTGGAACAGACGACTCGTAACGATGGCCGCGGCGGCGCTTGCGCTTGCCGCATATCCTGCTCACGCAGGCGCGGTGCTCGACCGCGTGATGGCGGCCGGCACGCTCAACGTGGCGACCGATGCCAACTGGGCGCCGCAGTCCTTCGTGAATGCCAGCAACGAGCTGGACGGCTTCGATGTCGACGTCGCCAAGGCGATCGGCAAGCACCTCGGCGTCAAGGTCGAGTTCATCACGCCCGGCTGGGACATTATCACCGCCGGCCATTGGGCAGCGCGCTGGGACATGCATGCCGGCTCGATGACGCCGACCAAGAAGCGCGCCGAGATCTTCGATTTTCCGGCAGTGTACTATTACACACCGGCGGCCGTTGCCGTGCACAAGGACAGCAAGGCCAAGACGCTGGCCGACCTCGACGGCAAGGTGGTCGGCGCCACCAGCACCTCCACTTTCGAGGCCTATGCCAAGAAGGATTTGACGCTCGACGCCGCCGGCGCGCCGCCATTCGAGTACAAGCTCAACCCGAAGGAGGTCCACTCCTACGAGAATTCGACGACCGCCTTTGACGACCTTCGCCTCGGCGACGGCGTGCGCCTCGACGCGGTGGTCTCTTCACTGCCGTCGATCCTCGATGCCGAGAAGGCCGGCTACCCGATCAAGCAGGTGGGCGATCCGGTCTTCTACGAGCCGCTTGCGATCGCCATCGAACGCGGCGATCCCGAACTCTCCGCCAAGATCGCCGACGCCGTGAAAGCGATGAAGGCGGACGGCACGCTGAGCAAGCTTTCCGAAAAGTGGTACGGGCAGGATTATTCGAAGACAAACTAGCTTCTCAAAAGGCGGCCTGCCCCCGGCAGGCCGCCGAACAGCCGGTGCTCAAAAATGCTCTATCCGGATACCGTCGAAGCCGAAATCCTCGTCCACAAACCTTGGTTCGTGGCGACGATGTTCGGCGTCGTTCTGCTGCTCTTCATGGCTTTCAACATGTCGGGCACCAGCTTTGCCGAACTGATGCGCCCGGTGATCGGCGAACCGTCGGTGAGTGGCTTCTACGGCCGCTTTGCGATTGCCTTCGCCATAGCGGTGATCTTCACCTTGAACGTCGTGCTGATCGGTTTCGCGCCGCTCAAGTTCCAGATCGGCATCGTCTGGCTCGAACTGCTGCTCCTGTTCATCGCCTTCTTCGAGACGTTCCATCTCAGCCTGCCCTTCATCAGGGAGAAGCTGCCGTTCCTGATCAGCCAGGGCGTTGTCACCACGCTCTACGTCTCGGCGATTTCCATCGTCATCGCCTCGGTCATCGCGGTCGCCGGCGCGGTTGCCAAGCTTTCCAGCAATGGTTTCGCTTACGCCATCGCCAGCTTCTACACCTCCTTCTTCCGCGGCCTTCCGCTGCTCATGCAGGTGTACCTGATCTATCTCGGCTTGCCGCAACTCGGCTTCGTTATCAACGCGGTGCCTGCCGGCATCCTGGCGCTGTCGCTCTGCTACGGCGCTTACATGACCGAGATCTTCCGCTCCGGCATACAGAGCATCGATCGCGGCCAATGGGAGGCGTCGCGCTCCATGGGCTTCGGCTTCACACTGACCATGCGCCGCATCATCCTGCCGCAGGCGCTGCCGGTCATCATTCCGCCGACGGGCAATCAGTTCATCTCGATGCTGAAGGATTCCTCGTTGGTCTCGGTCATCGGCGTGTGGGAGCTGATGTTCCTGGCGCGCACGCTCGGCCAGAAGACCTTCCAGCACATGGAGATGCTGATTTCGGCCGCCATGATCTACTGGATGCTGTCCATCTGCCTCGAACTGATCCAGGCGCGGATCGAACGGCATTACCACAGGAGCAAGGCGCGATGAGTGCTCAGGCCATCATTGAAGCCAAGGCCGTCTCCAAATGGTACGGCCAGTTCCACGCGCTGAAGGACATCAACCTGACGGTCCACAAGGGTGAACGTATCGTCATCTGCGGCCCATCTGGCTCGGGCAAGTCGACACTGATCCGCTGCTTTAACCGCCTCGAGGCGCATCAGTCCGGCGACATCGTCGTCAACGGCGTTGCCCTGCATGGCAAGATGAGCGACGTCGCCGCCGTGCGCTCCAACGTCGGCATGGTCTTCCAGCACTTCAACCTGTTTCCGCACATGACGGTGCTGATGAACTGCATGGCCGGCCCCATGTGGGTGAAGGGCGTGACGGAAAAAGAGGCGCGCAACACCGCGCTCAAGTTCCTGGAACGGGTCCGCATTCCCGAGCAGGCTAACAAGTTCCCCATCCAACTGTCCGGCGGCCAGCAGCAGCGCGTGGCGATCGCCCGCAGCCTGTGCATGAAACCCGATGTCATGCTGTTCGACGAACCGACCTCAGCGCTCGACCCGGAAATGGTCTCCGAGGTGCTCGAGACGATGACGGGGCTGGCGCGCGACGGCATGACCATGGTGTGCGTGACGCATGAGATGGGCTTTGCCCGGGCGGTGGCAGACCGGGTCATCTTCATGGACGCCGGCCAGATCGTCGAGGAGGGCACGCCCGACGAGTTCTTCAGCCGCCCTTGCCATGATCGAACGAAGTTGTTCCTCAGCCAGATTTTGAAGCATTAGCCTTCCTGGAAATGGCTGCGTTTCGACCTGAAGTTCGGGAAACGGAAGGTCCGCTTTCGGCCCTCAACGGTCTACCTGCGTTTTCTCCGGTGGCCAATCATGGCCTAAGGAGAAACGAAATGGGACACTCGTGCTACGACCTTGCCACCTCCGATCGCCGCGCATGGAATGCAGGCAAGAAGGTTGGAACGAAACGCCCTCTGAAACCTCGACAGATATGGGCGATACGCTTCTTTCTCGATCGGGAAAGGCGTCTGCGAGACAGAGCGCTCTTCGATTTGGCGATCGACAGCAAGTTGCGCGGCTGCGATCTCGTCAAGATCAAAATCGGCCATCTTGTTGTAGGACCTGAAATCCGAACGCGCGCGGTGGTCATCCAACAGAAGACCGGCCGACCTGTTCAGTTCGAGTTGATGAGCGACGCACGCTCCAGCCTTCTCACATGGTTGGAACGACGCGGCGGCACAGTGGATGATTACGCCTTCCGAGTAGGATCGATCCAACGGTTCACATGAGCACAAGGCAGTATGCCCGCCTCGTCGACGAATGGGTCGAGGCGATCGGCCTTCGGCCAGAGGAATACGGCACTCATTCCCTGCGTCGCACCAAGGCTTCGATCATCTACAAAGCGACGGGAAATCTGCGAGCCATCCAGATCTTGCTCGGTCATACGAAGATCGAGAACACGGTCCGCTACCTGGGAGTCGATATAGAGGACGCTCTCGAACTTGCCGAAGCAACTGAGGTTTGATCAGGAGCGGTTCCACTTCACGAGTGGAGCCGTGACCAATTTGCGCCCCACGACAGTCATACCTGCGGTCCCGTCCATTCACCAAAAGCGGACTTCGTTAAAGCGACGGCCAGAGGCAGCTTAGCGACTCAATCGGCCTGCTCCTCGGATTGTTCGGCCGGCTGGTTAGAAGCCAATGTCAATGTACTACATAGAATTTTAGTGGCCTCTCTGATGACCGCAGTTTCTAGGCCTTCAGCGACCTCCCCGACCTGAAGCAGATTCCGATATTCAGGTCGGGCCTCTTGCCCCGAGTTTGCCGAGACCTTTGCCAACTCGGTTGCCGCACGAACTGCCAACCAGCGAGCGCGCTGTCTTATTGCGGTTTGACAGGCGTCAGCCAAGAGCTCCATCCCTCGATTCACATCGATCTTGGCAACTAAACAACCCTGAATGCGCTCCACCTCGGCTTGCGCCCATCTCTCGTTCGTCTGGTCCATGACCTCCATGGCATTCGCGATCGCTACGAGTCCCTGCTCGATCCGTCCATGCCGGAGACAAATGTCCGCCATCGATGAATAGAAGTGCGGCAAGTGAAGCTCAGACCCGGTGGAGCGCCATCGCCTTACGCCCTCGCGCAGCATGTCCAGCCCTTCGTCGGGCGTGTCGCCACCAATAGCCCAACCGAGGAGAGCGCGCGCACCCCCTGACCAGGACGCCAGTTTGCGCTCATCAGCCAAGAGCAGCATCCGCTCAGCGATCTGACGGCATTCGGCCGGCTCATTGCGAAAGCGTCTGGCAACGCCGAGGTTCATCAGAGTGAACGCCAGATTAAGCGGATGATCGAGCCGCTCCGCAGTTGCAACCGCTGCTACACAATTCGCAAGCCCGGACTCGACCTTCGCCGCAAGCAGCTGCGCCAAGCCCAGGTAAGTGCGACAGATCGAAAAGGCGTCCTCTCCGAATTTCGCGACATCAAAATCCTTATCAGAGGTCGCCCAGGTATCGATGCCAGCCTGGGCTTCCCGTGCGGCGTCCTCTATCGCGCCGAGATATAGATAAGACGTGGCGAGCGCCCGATGCGCCAACGTCGCTTCCTCGAGATTTCCCCTGAGTGAGGCGTCGACAAGGAGTTGCTGGGCTAAGTCTCGGCTCCGCTGCAAGTCAGGCCGGTCAAGATAGAAGTTCCAAAGCGAACGCCGGACGAAAAAAAGGTTGGAGGTGCGCCCCGTTGATCTACAAAGCTCCTCGGCACGAAGAAAGTTTGCTTCAACCTTCTCGGATGCATATCCGGCCGATGCGTTGAGTGGAACACCCATTTCAAGCCGGACGTCGAGCTCAAGCTCATTTGTGTCGTCCGTTTTGGTTGCCGCTCCGAGGGCCTCCAGCGCACGGGCGAAATGCGCGACTGCCTCTGGGTTGGCGTATCGTGCCGCGGCGACGCGACCGGCATGGCGAAAGCATTCAGCTGCTTCGCGGTATCGCCTTGCAGCCATGAGATGATGTGCTACCAATTCCGGTTCAACGTTCAACTCCGAAATGAGTTTGTCGGCCAGCCTGCTGTGCACGTCCTGGCGCACCGTCTTCAACATACTATGGTATGCGGCATCGCGAACCAGCGCGTGCTTGAAAGTATATCGTGCGTCCGAGCCTCTGCCGCGGCGGAAGACGAGCTCGGCATGGACAAGCTTGTCGAGGGCATCTTCCAAGGCAGCGGCGCTGAGCGGTGTCACCGACCGAAGGAGCTCGTAGCGGAACTCGCGGCCGATGCAGGCGGCCATCTGCGCGACTTCCTTGACTGGCTGCAACCGGTCGAGGCGAGCCATCAGCGAATCGTGCAGCGTCAGCGGAATGTCGAGATCTGCGAGTCTTGCCTGATCATTGAATACGGTGGCACGATCGAGAACGCTCTTTGTTAGCTCTTCAATGAAGAGCGGCACACCATCTGTCGTTGCGATTATCTTGTCTACAAGGATGGGCGGCAGCCGCTTTTCGCCAGCAAGCTTCTCGATGAAAGAGGTGGTCTGTTCACGACCCAGGCGGTTAAGCGCCAGCTTCGTGACAATGGGATGCCCAACAAACCCATGTTCGAAGGTCGGTCTCGTGGTCACCATCATCATGACCCGAGCGTTCTGAATCCGGTCGACACACTGATTCAAAAATTCGAGCGTAGTCGCATCGATCCAATGAATGTCCTCGATCACGAACAACAAAGGCTGCAGGGCGGCAGCATCAAGGACGTCGTCTGCCAAGGCATCAAGCGTCCGCGCTCGCAGCTGCTGTGGGCTTAGCCCCTTAAGCGCATCACTTTGGGGGTGTGGGAGATCGAGCAGAGAAGCAAGAAACGGTACCGACCGGCACTCTGGACCTTTCGCGCGCTCGAGAGCTCTTAGCTTCTCGCTGTCGCTGGCAGATTCCGCAATCCCTACTGCATGGCGGAGCTGCTGGATTGCCGGATAGAGCGGGGTGCCCGAGTAGTAGGGCGAGCACTGATAGACGACGCGCGCGTGCCCCCCCTGCGAAACTGCGTCTATTAAGGCTCGGGTGATCCGTGATTTCCCGATGCCCGCCTCGCCGCTGAGCAGAACGAGCTGGCCTTCGCCTCTCTTCGCTTGCCCCCAACGCTCAAGAGCGAGTCGGAGTTCGAGGTCTCTTCCAATCATGATTTGAGGAGCGCTGGAGGCGCGCGCCTCGTAGCGCGTCTCGACGGCCCGCTCCCCAACCACCAGAAAGGGCGAGACCGGTGCCGAAATTCCCTTAAGTTCGATGGAACTCAGCTTCTCAACCGCGAATACTCCGCCGAGCAGCTTTCTAGTGCTTTCTGACACTACTACACATCCCGGTTGGGCGAGCCCTTGCAGACGCGCGGCTAGGTTCGGCGTATCGCCGACAACTGCCTCCTCCTGAGCTGCCCCTTCGCCGATGAGATCCCCGACGACTACCAGCCCCGTGGCGATGCCGATACGCGCGGCAAGCGGCTTGCCGCTCGGCGCTCTTAGACCAGCGGTTGCGGACGCAGCGGCCAGACCGGCGAGCACCGCGCGTTCTGCATCGTGCTCGTGCGCCCGCGGCCAGCCGAAATAGGCGAGCACGCCGTCGCCCATCAGCTTGGCAACGCTTCCCTCGTAACGGGTGATCTCTCGCGACACCGCCTGTTGGTAGGCCAGCATCACCTCGCGCGTATCTTCAGGATCGAGCTGCTGCGACAGCTCGGTCGAGCCCACG
>NZ_RZSJ01000212.1:7297-9249 GCF_003998025.1 Mesorhizobium sp. M8A.F.Ca.ET.021.01.1.1 | reverse complement strand
GACGACCCCCAGATCATGAAGCGGTCTTCACCGGCCTTGGCGATGGTGAAGTCGCCGATCAGCTTGCCGAATTCGTTGATCATCGGCGTCAGCACGATGCGGCCGGTCTTCGGCATGCGGTTGGTCATCAGCCGGTTGAGGAACTCTTCCGCACCCGGCCCCGACACTTCGTATTTGGCGAAGTTGGCGATTTCGGTGACGCCGACCCTTTCACGGGTGGCGCGCACTTCCTCGCCGATCGGCCCAAAATCGTTGGAGCGGTGGAAGGAGACGATGTCCTTCGGCTCCTTGCCCTTAGGCGCGAACCAGAGCGGGGTTTCGAGGCCCCACGAGTCGCCCATGACGGCGTTGTTGGTGAGCATGGTGTCGTAGAGCGGCGTCGTCTGGGCCGGGCGGGCGGCCGGCAGTTCCTCGTTGGGGAAGCGGATCGAGAAGCGGCGCGAATAGTTTTCGCGAACCTTGGCATTGGTGTAGCGCAGGCCGGCCCACTCGCCGAAGCGGGCGACATCCATGCCCCAGACGTCGAAGCCCGGATCGCCATGGACCATCCAATTGGAGAGAGCGAGGCCGACGCCGCCGCCCTGGCTGAAGCCGGCCATAACGGCGCAGGCGCACCAGAAATTGGTCAGGCCCTGCACCGGGCCGACCAGCGGGTTGCCGTCGAGCGCGAAGGTGAAGGGGCCGTTGATGATCTGCTTGATGCCGGCCTTTTCGATGCCGGGGAAATGCTTGAAGCCGATTTCGAGCGACGGCGCGATGCGGTCGAGATCGGGCGGCAGCAGTTCATGGCCGAAATCCCATGGCGTGTTGACCGGCGACCACGGCTTGCAGGCCTTTTCGTAGGTTCCGAGCAGAATGCCGTTGCGCTCCTGGCGGGTGTAGATTTCGCCCTTGAAGTCGAGCACGCCGATCATTTCGCGGCCGGTCGACTTGTTGAATTCCTCGACCTCCGGCATCGGCTCGGTCAGGAGATACATGTGCTCCATGGCGAGCACCGGCAGCTCGACGCCGACCATGCGGCCGATCTCGCGCGCCCACAGGCCACCGCAGTTGACGACATGTTCAGCGTGAACCGTGCCCTGTTCGGTGACGACGTTCCAGGTGCCGTCCGGCTGCTGCGTCAGGTCGACGACGCGGTTGCGCAGCACGATCTCGGCGCCGAGCTTTTTCGCCGCCTTGGAATAGGCGATCGTGGTGCCCGAAGGGTCGAGATGGCCTTCGACCGGATCCCACATGGCGCCGACGAAATTCGTCTCGTCCATCAGCGGGAACATCGCCTTGGCCTCGGACGGCGTGATCAGCTCGGTGTCCATGCCGAGATAGCGACCCTTGGCGTGGGCCAGCCGCAGGAAATCCATGCGCTCGGGCGTATCAGCCATCATCACGCCGCCGGTCAGGTGCAGCGAGCAGGATTGGCCCGAAATCTCCTCGATCTCCTTGTAGAGCTGGACGGTGTAGGCCTGGAGCTTGGCGACGTTCGGATCGCCGTTCAGCGTATGAAAGCCGCCCGCCGCGTGCCAGGACGAGCCCGAGGTCAGCTCGGACCGCTCGATCAGCATGATGTCGGTCCAGCCGGCCTTGGCCAGGTGATAGAGCACCGAGCAGCCGACGACACCACCGCCGATGACAACCGCTTTTACATGAGATTTCATGAAGATAGGTCCGTTTTTGAAGAGATTGAATCGAATGAGTGGGGCGTGAAAACAAGGCGGAGGTCGGATGCTGCCGTGTTTTCGGCGAGCCTTCCATCAAGCGCGGCAAGGATGGTTTCACAGACGGAAGTACGTTGTTTCAGGACATCATGGTTCCAGACACGCAGGATCGAATAGCCTTGGGCGCGCATGAAATCGTCGCGGCGACGGTCATAGGGGCTGTCGGCGTGTCGGTGGCCGTCGACCTCAACGACAAGCCATTTTTCGCGGCAGGCGAAGTCTGCAAAGAAGGGGCCGATG
>NZ_RZSJ01000212.1:0-7287 GCF_003998025.1 Mesorhizobium sp. M8A.F.Ca.ET.021.01.1.1 | reverse complement strand
AAACTGACGGGTAAAGCGATGGCCGCCAAGCTTGCGCGCCTTCAGCTCAAGCCAAAGCAATGCTTCCGCCTGATTGCCGGCTTGCCGGAGTTTTCGTGCTCGCGGGGTCGTGCCTGCTTTTCGGCGGCTGCGCGTTGCGTGACCGGCTTCCCCCACTCCGTCGCCGCTTCGCGGCGCCACCTCTCCCCCCTCCGGAGGGAGAGGAAGGGAGCCAGCCGGCATAAGCCCGCGCCTTTCCTCTCCCCCGTCGATCGGGGGAGAGGTGGCGAGCGAAGCTCGACGGAGTGGGGGTCGACCGTTCATCAGCAATATAGATCAAAAGTCGGTCGGCGCGCCGCCTTCGGCGGTGCGCTTCTGGACGAAGGCGTTGAGCTCCTCGCGGATCGCCGGGTCCATGTAAGGCTCCTCATAGGACGCCAGCCGCTCCTTCCAGACCTTGTTGGCCTTTTCCAGCGCTGTCGGCGAGCCGGCTTCGGCCCAGGTCTCGAAATTGCGCCAGTCGGACAGGATGGGCGAATAGAAGGCGGTCTTGTAACGATCCTGCGTGTGCTGGGTGCCGAAGAAGTGGCCGCCGGGGCCTACCGACTGGATGGCGTCGAAGCCGAGCGCCTCTTCGGAGAGGTCGAGCGGGGTCAGGAATTCTGCCACCATCTGCAACAGGTCGATGTCCAGAATGGTCTTCTCGTAGGAGCAGCGCAGGCCACCTTCCAGCCAGCCTGCGGCGTGCATCATCAGATTGCCGCCGCCCTGGATGGCACCCCACAGCGAGAACACGCTTTCATAGGCTGCCTGCGCGTCGACCGTGTTGGCCGCGCAGGTGTTGGAGGTGCGGTAGGGAATGTTGTAGCGGCGGGCAAGCTGGCCACCGACGAGTTGCGCCTTCATGTATTCGGGCGTGCCGAATGCCGGTGACCCGGATTTCATGTCGACATTGGAAGTGAAGCCGCCATAGCCGACCGGCGCGCCCTTGCGCACCATCTGGGCGAAAGCAATGCCCGACAGCGCCTCGGCGTTCTGCTGCACCAGCGCGCCGGCAATGGTGACGGGCGCCATGGCGCCCGACAGGGTGAAGGGCGTGACGATGACGACCTGGCCCTTGCTCGACATCTGGATGATGCCTTCCATCATCGGCACGTCGAGCTTGAGCGGTGAATTGGTGTTGATGATGGTGAAGACGGACGGCTCCGCGAGCAGTTGCTCGTGGCTGATGCCGCGCGCGATGCGGGTGATCTCGATGCCGTCGACATTGCGCTCCTTGCCGAGCGAATAGATGTGGAACACCTTGTCGGTCAGCGTTGCGAGGTCGCGGATGCATTCGAGGTGGCGGACCGACGGGTGGATATCGGTCGGCTCGACCGGATAGCCGCCCGTGCAGTTCAGGATGTTGTGCATCTGGGCCAGCCGCAGGAAATTGCGATAATCCTGCTGGTTGCCCGGTCGGCGGCCACGATCGATGTCGGAGCAATTGGGTGCCGAGGCCATCATCGAAATGATGAGATTGTCGCCGCCGAAGCGCAAATTGTGCGCGGGATTGCGGGCATGAATGGTGAATTCGGACGGGCAGTTCGACACCAGATCGAGGATCATGTCGCTGTCGAAGCGCACCCGCTCAGAGCCCTCGCGGACATCGGCGCCATGCGCCTTCATGATGCGGCGGGCTTCGTCGTGCAGGACATCGACACCGATTTCCCTGAGCACGCGCAGGGAGGCGAGGTGGATCGATTCGAGTTCGTCCTCGGAAACCAGCTTGGTCGGCGTCAGTGGATTTTTCAGTTGGCGGAAAGCTGGCTGCTCGAAGGCGGCCGAGCCTCCGGCGCGCTTGCCGGCGCGACCGCCACGGCGGGCACGGTCGGGTGCCAAAGCCGGCTCTGAGGGTTGTAGGGCGGCGGTCATGATGGTCCTCGTAGGATGCGATAACGGGCGGCATAATGGACCGGCGCCCGTCCGACCATTGCGGAGGCGGCGACCACTAGGGCGAGGGAAGCGACATGCCCGAACGGCAACCGCGCTGCCGCGACATTCGCCTGATCATTCATCCCTTGGCGCAAGCGGATTTTCCTCGGCGGCCCTTTCTTTCCCTGGATCGAGCCAGTAGCTGGTGAGCCTGTCGCCGGGGAGGTCAGCCGGCGCCTCACATGGAATGACAGCATGGTCGCAACCGGCTCGAGCGAAGGCGAAGCGGGAACGCAGTGGGCAGCGCTCGCCGGCGTCACCGCCGCGCTGGCCATGTTCGGAGCGGCGCAAGGGCTGAGTTCGCCGCTGTTCACGCTGCTGATGCAGAAGCAAGGCATGTCGCCAGGCCTGATCGGCCTGTCGGCGGCGATGATGCCGCTCGGGCTGATCCTGTCGGCTTCCTTCGTGCCGGCGGCGGTTCGGCTGGTCGGTGCGCGAAACCTGGCAGTCGGATGCTCGCTGATCGGAGCGCTGTGCTTCCTGGGCATCGGCTATCTGCAGAACTGGTTGGCCTGGTACGTCATCCGCTTCATCATCGGGGTGGTCATCAATCCGCTCTACATCCTTGGCGAGGTGTGGGCGCTGTCGCTGGCGCCGCCGTCGCGACGCGGGCGCGTCATGGGCGTGTTCAACACGCTGATGGGAGCCGGCTATTCGGCGGGTCCGTTCACCCTGACCTTTGTCGGCATAGAGGGATGGGGGCCTTTCAGCGTCGGCATTGGCGGCTTTGTACTTTGCGCGGTCATCCTGCGTCTCGTCTCCTCGAAGCTCGCCGGGTTCGAGGATGACGGCCAGCCGGCAGGAAGTTTTGTGGGTTTTGCCCGGCTGGCGCCGGCGCTGCTTCTGGCCGTGCTGGTCTCGGCTGCCGTCCAGCAAAGCACCTATGCGCTGGTCCCGGTCTTCGGCGCCGGCTATGGCCTGCCCGAGGCCGTGCTGGCTGCTTTGGTGATGGCGCTGTCGCTTGGCAACATCCTGCTGCAGATACCGCTTGGCCTGCTCGCCGAGCGCTTCGGCGGCCGGCCGATGATCCTGGCCTGTGCGGTGGCGACGACCACTTGCGCTGTCCTGCTGCCGCTGCTGATCACCACACCGCTGATCTGGGGCGTGCTTCTGGTAATGGGCGCGGTCGGCTACGGCGTCTATACGATGGCGCTCGTCGAACTCGGCAGCCGCTTCGGGGGCTCGCTGCTGGTCACCGGCAATGCGGCTTTCGCCTTGCTGTGGGGCGTCGGCGGCATCGTCGGTCCGCCGGGCGCGGGCCTGCTGATGCAAGCGATCGGACCACTGGGATTGCCGACCGTAATCATTGGCCTCGACGCTTTGCTGGTCGCCTTCGCGCTCTATAGATCGGCCCGCCGCGGAGGCTCCTGACAAGGTTTGGCTGGAGCCGCGCGTCGGTTCGGGCCGCAGGGGTTACCGCCATCGGACCGAACCGCTAAGTCTGCAACCGCGACGGCACTGGGGATCATGGACTTGGTGGACACCAAAAGCGACGAGAGCATGCAGTGGGCGGCGATCACCGGTGTGATCGCGACCGTGTCCGTGTTCGCCATCGCGCAGGGCCTGTCCTATCCGCTTTTGAGCTTCATCCTGCAGCGCCAGGGCGTCTCGCCAGCGATGATCGGCCTGTCGGCGGCAATGACCCCTGTCGGCTTCATCCTGTCATCGCCGCTGATACCTGGCCTGGCGCGCCGGTTCGGGGCAGGGCGCACGGCGCTCACCTGCGCCGCATTCTCGGCTATCGTGCTGGCGTTGATCGGCTGGACGCAGAACGTCTATCTCTGGTTTCCGCTGCGCTTCCTGATCGGCGTGGTGACCAACCCGCTCTATGTGCTCAGTGAAATCTGGGTGATCGCGCTGGCACCGCCGGCCCGGCGCGGCCGCATCATGGGTCTCTATTCGACGATCATTTCCGCCGGCTTCGCGACCGGGCCGCTTTGCCTGCTTGCCGTCGGCACGGAAGGCTGGCCGCCATTCCTTGTCGGGATTGGCGCCTTCGTGCTGTGCGGCTTTTGCCTGGCGTCGGTTCTGCCGCAGCTGCCCAGGGTGGACGAGGCCGGGCATCGGGTTTCGGTGATGGGTTTCATGCCGCTTGCCTGGCTGCTTCTGTCGGCGGTGGTCGTGGCCGCCGGCTTCGAGCAGGCGGCGCTGGCGCTGCTGCCTGTCTATGGCACGCATCATGGCATCGCGGAGGCGCGCATGTCGGCGCTGCTGGCGGTCATGATTGCCGGCAACATTGCCATGCAGGTGCCGCTTGGCCTGCTGGCCGAGCGGCTGACGGCCCGCCTGGTACGTTTCCTCTGCGTCTTGCTGACGCTGGGCGGCTGTGTGCTGCTGCCGCTGCTGATCGAAACCCCGCTGATATGGCCCTGCGTCTTCGTCTGGGGCGCGGTGTCTTATGGCATCTACACGATGTCGATCATCGAGCTCGGCGAGCGCTTTACCGGCTCGGCGCTGGTTGCCGGCAATGCGGCATTCTCGCTGATGTGGGGCGTCGGCGGCATTCTGGTCCCGCCGCTTACCGGTGGCATGATGGATGTGCTTGGCGCGGGTGGCCTGCCGGCCACGCTTGGCGCGATCTGCGCCACGCTGGCGCTGGCGACGCTTATTCGAAGACGGGTTGTGTAGCATCGGGGTATCGGGATGCTCAAATCCCTGGTCCCGGTTTGCTCGCCAGCCTGAAAATGGCCCAGAGGTCACAGTCGGCATGGCGTTCTTCGGGATGCATCCTGCGCAGCGAATCCCGAGTCTCCACGGCTCGATCGAAGTCATCAATCAGCCCGACCCTGGACAGCTCTGCATTTGCAAACACGTCTGGGAAGCCACCGCAATTGGTCAAAGCGCTGACGCCGACAGCCTGATCCATCAGGTCATAGCCCATGAAGGTGAACCCGTCCCAACCAAGCGATCGTACGTCTGCCGGAGGCCTTCGGATGACGCCAAGGATGTTGAAGTTGGCGGGATCGCCCAATTCCGAGAGCAGGAAGTCCAGGTCGACAAAGAAATCGAGCATGTTGTCTTCGTTGACGATGTGAGGCCAGTAGCTATTCTTGATCTGCGAGAGCGCAACTGGGCAAAGCACCCCGTCGAGCGTAACGACTTCGGTCAACTGGGTGAGGCCCGACCATTCGATGTATTCCCTCCACCCGCTTCCGTGGAATGGGCTGAACTTCTCGGTTGCGATGTAAAGACGTTGCATGCCGGCTGCCTGCTCTGAACAGCTGTCGCGTCCGCGAACCGTTTTACCTGTTCCCGTTGAATGTCGGTAGCGTCATGCCGATGTTTGTGGCACCGAGCCTGATGAATTTTTCGGAGACCCACATGACCAATTCGATCGCCCAAAGGCAGCCAGGGCCAGTTGACGAGAGACAAGATCCCTTTCTCTGGCTGGAGGACAGGACAAGCAAACAGTCGCTCGACTGGGTTCACCAGCAGAATGAGGTGACGGTGGCGCAATTGCAGGGCGATCCATCCTATCAGGCGTCGTTCCAGACGGCGCTCGACCTGATGACGGCCGAGGACAATATCGCGGTCGGCGCGGCAATCGCGGGCCATGTCTACAATTTCTGGCAGGACAAGACCAACGCGCTCGGCCTGTGGCGGCGCACGACGGTCGCTTCCTACAAGACCGACAAGCCCGAATGGGAAACGATCATCGACTTCGACCAACTGGCGGCGAAGGAGGGGATAAAGTGGGTGTTCGGCGGCGCTGTCAGGCTCTACCCCGATTTCAACCGCTGCCTGGTCTCGATGTCGCCCGATGGCGGTGATGCCAGCGCGATGCGCGAGTTCGACATCGCGGCCAGGTCCTTCGTCGAAGGCGGTTTTCAGGCGCCGGCCTCGAAATCGGGCTTCGGCTGGCTGGATGAGGACACGGTCATCGTCTCGGCCGCGTTCGAAGAGGCCGACAAGACAGAGTCCGGATATCCGCGCGTGGTCAAGCTCTGGAAGCGCGGCACCAGGCTGGAAGAGGCAACCCCGATCTTCGAGGGAAAGACCGAGGATCTCGCCGTTGGCGCCGGCGTCGAGTTCGACGGCGAGAAGCGCCATCTGTTTCTGGCGCGGACACTCAACTTCTTCGCATCGCACAGTTTCCTGCGCCTCCCTTCGGGCGAGAACCGCCGCATCCCGCTGCCCGACGACGTTACCGACACCGCGCTCTTCAGGGATCAGCTGGTGTTCGGGGTGCGCACTCCGTGGACGGCGCCGGACGGCACCGCATGCCAGCCGGACGGGCTTTATTCGCTCGACTTCGCGTATTGGATCGAAACTGGCGGTTTTGGCGCCATCGAGACCTTGCTGGCGCCGGCGCATCGCGTCTCGATTGCCGGGCTCGCCAGAACGCAGGACCGCCTGTTCATCAACCTGATGGACAATGTCCGCGGCAAAGTTATCGTCTGCGAGCGCAAGGATGGCGCCTGGTCGCTGAAGCCCGTCGCGCTGCCTGAAAACGGCACTGTCGGCATCAGCCATGCAGAGCATTTCGGCTCCACCGTGTCCTTTTCCTTCACCGATTTCCTCACGCCAAGCTCGATCATCTGGTCGGATGACGATGGCGAGACGCTGGCCACCGTGAAGTCGCAGCCGGCCCGCTTCGATGCCTCGCCGCTGATCTCGGAACAGTTCGAGGCACGATCGAAGGACGGCACGATGATCCCTTACTTCGTCGTCAGGCGGCGGGACCAGAACGGGCCGGTGCCGACGCTGCTCTATGGCTATGGCGGCTTCGAAGTGCCGCTCTTGCCTGGCTATGCCGGCGTGCGCGGCAGGCTGTGGCTGGAGAAAGGCAATGCCTATGTGCAGGCCTGCATTCGCGGTGGTGGCGAATTCGGACCTGGCTGGCACCAGGCGGCGCTGAAAGGCAAGCGCCAGAACGGCTTCGACGACTTTGCCGCGGTGGCCGAGGATGTCGTCAGGCGCGGTATTGCGACAGCCCAATCGCTCGGCATTCAGGGCGGCTCCAACGGCGGCCTGCTGACCGGCGCTTCCCTGACACAGCATCCCGAGCTTTTCGGCGCCGTCATCATCGAGGTGCCGCTGCTCGACATGCTGCGCTACACCGAATTGCCGCCGGGCGCTTCGTGGATGGCCGAATATGGCGATCCGTCAAAGCCGGAAGATGCCCAGTGGCTTTCGGCCTATTCGCCCTATCAACATGTCAAGGCGGATGCCGCCTATCCGCCGGTACTCTTGACCACCTCGACCGCCGACGACCGGGTCCACCCCGGCCACGCGCGCAAGATGGCGGCCCGCCTGCTGGAGGCCGGACATGGCAAAACGCTGTTCTTCGAGGAGACCGAAGGCGGACATGGCGGGCGCGGCGACCGCCATGTC
>NZ_RZSJ01000211.1:0-9275 GCF_003998025.1 Mesorhizobium sp. M8A.F.Ca.ET.021.01.1.1 | reverse complement strand
ATCGACCGGCAGGAGGTGCTGGACACCGCTTCGCTCGGCGAAGGCAAAGTCACCGGGCCGCTGACCATCCCGGCGCTCGCCACCGATCCGACCCAGTTGTTCTGCTACAAGCGCGATGTCGAGAAGGCCAAGAAGCTGATGGCCGAGGCCGGCTTTGCCGACGGCTTTTCGGCGACCGTGATCGGGGCCACCGGCGAGCCGCCGACGGCGGCGGCGGAAGCCCAGGTCATCCAGTCGCAGCTCGCTGAAATCGGCGTCAAGCTCGACATCAAGATGATGGAGCTCAACGTCTATGTCGACGCCTGGCTGAAGGGCGATTTCGACATGGCGATCGCGCTCAATGGCGGCCGTGCCGACCCCTACACCATGTACAACCGCTACTGGACCAAGGCTGGCAATCTGCAAAAGGTGTCGAACTACATCGACGACACGCTCGACAGCCAGATGCAGCAGGGCCGCGCCGAGACCGACCCGGCCAAACGCAAGGCGATCTTCGCCGCGTTCGAGAAGCATCTCGCCGAGATGTCGCCCTGGATCTGGCTCTACACGTCCTACAGCTACACGGCGCAGCAGAAGAACATCGCCGGATTCGTGCCGACGCCGACCGGCACGCTGTTCAGCCTGAGCAAGGTTACCATCCAGCAGTAGCCGCCGGAGGCATTGGACGAGAGGACTTCTTCGCGTGGACTATCTCTTGCGACGGCTGGCGACGTTTCCTCTCGTCCTGCTTGGCGTGTCCATCCTGGTCTTCGTCGCGATCAGGATGGTGCCCGGCGATTCGATCACGGCGATGCTGGGCACCGAAGCCGGCCTGCTGACGCCGGCACAGCGGGATTCGCTCGCCGCCTATTTCGGCATCGACCAGCCTTGGTTCATCCAGTACTGGCGCTGGGTCGGTGGCATCCTGCACGGTAATTTCGGCATCTCCGTCACCTATGGCAGGCCGGTTCTCGACGTTATCCTCGAGCGCTTCCCGCTGACGCTCGAACTGGCTCTGCTGTCGATGGTCATCGCGCTCGCCGTCGGCATGCCCGCGGGCATCTACGCGGCCACCCACAATGAGAAGCCGTCCGATCTCGGCGTGCGTATCGTCGCCATGATCGGCCAGTCGACGCCGAGCTTCGTGCTTGGACTGCTGATCATCTACACGCTTTCGGCAGGCTTCGGCGTACTGCCGGCGATGGGGGAATTCGCGCCGCTCTGGCAGGATCCCTTGCGCAATCTCAGCCAGTTGATCCTGCCCGCCATCACGCTCGGCTTCGCCTTCGCGGCGTCCGTCACCCGCATAGCCCGTTCCGCCATGCTCGACGTGCTGAGCGACGATTATGTGCGAACCGCGCGCAGCAAGGGCGCCTCGGCGCGCAGCGTCATCTGGCGGCATGCCTTGCCCAACGCGCTGATCCCGGTCGTGACACTGAGCGGCATCGAGTTCGGCTATCTGCTGGGAGGCGCGGTCATCGTCGAGCAGATCTACGCCCTGCCCGGCCTCGGGCGCATGGTGCTCGACGCCATCCTGCAGCGCGACTACGCGCTGGTGCAGGGAAGCGTGCTGTTCATCGCCTTCAACTTCATGATCGTCAATCTCCTGGTCGACCTCGCCTATGTCGCGCTCGATCCGCGCATCCGGCTTGGGGAACAGTGATGCGCATCCTGCGCGCCGTCTTCCGGCATGGCAGCGGCCGCATCGGCGGCGGCATCGTCTGCGTCTATCTGCTGCTCGCCATCCTTGGCCTGCTCGGGCTGACGCCGCACAATCCGATCACGCAATACCGCATCGACCGTCTGCACGCGCCGAGCGCCGGCTACTGGATGGGCACGGACCTGTTCGGCCGCGACGTCGCCAGCCGGCTGATGGCGGGCATCGGCCAGTCCTTCACGGTCGCCTTCTTCTCGGTTGCCTTCGCCACCCTTGCCGGCACGGTGCTGGGGCTTGCCGCCGCCTGGCTCGGCCGCCGCTGGGACGGCGTGGTGATGCGGGTCATGGATGTGCTGCTGGCCTTCCCGGCGATCCTGCTGGCGCTGCTCATCGTTACCGTTGCCGGGCCGGGCACCTGGACCAGCGTGGTGGCCATCGGCATCGTCTACACGCCGATCTTCACGCGGGTGGTTCGCGGCCCCGCGCTGTCGCTCAAGACACGCGAGTTCGTCGATGCGGCGCGTACCTTCGGCAGCAGTTCGTCCTACATCGTGACGCGGCATCTGCTGCTCAACCTTGTGGCGCCCTTGACCGTGCAGGTGACGCTGGCGCTCGCCTGGGCGCTGCTGACGGAAGCCGGCTTGAGTTTCCTTGGCCTCGGAACGCAGCCGCCCGCCGCCTCGCTCGGCCTGATGCTGAGCGACAGCCGCAATTTGATGGAGACGGCGCCCTGGCTGATGATCTTCCCCGGCCTGGCGATCATGATCAGCATCCTCGGCTTCAACCTGCTGGGCGACGCCTTGCGCGACATTCTCGACCCGAAGATGCGAAGGGCGTTGCATGACCCCGCTCCTCTCGGTTTTAGACCTGCGCGTCGGCTTCGGCCGCAATCCCCAGGCCAACGAAGTGGTGCGCGGCGTCAGTTTCGATGTCGCCGACGGCGAGACGCTGGCCATTGTCGGCGAGAGCGGCTCGGGCAAATCCGTCACCGCGCTGTCGATCAACCGGCTCGTCGACTTCGGCGGCGGCCGCATCACCGGCGGCTCGATGAAGCTCAAGCGGGCCGATGGGACCATCTTCGAGTTGGCGACCGCAACCGAGCCACAACTGACCGGCATTCGCGGCGCCGAAATCGGCATGATCTTCCAGGAACCGATGACGTCGCTCAACCCGGTGCTGACCATCGGCACGCAGATCGAGGAATCGTTCCGGCTGCATCGCGGGCTGACGGGCCGGCAAGCGACGGCGGCAGCCAGGGACGCGCTCGACCGCGTGCGCATTCCCGATGCCGCGCGACGGCTGAAATACACGCCCAACCAGCTGTCCGGCGGCATGCTGCAAAGGGTGATGATTGCCATTGCGCTCGCCTGCAATCCGCGCCTGCTGATCGCCGACGAGCCGACGACGGCGCTCGACGTGACGGTGCAGGCACAGATCATGGCGCTGCTGGCCGAGCTGAAGCGCGAAAGCGGCATGTCGATGATCTTCATCACGCACGATATCGGCCTGGTCGCCGGCATCGCCGACAAGGTGATGGTGATGCAGAACGGAGAGGCCGTGGAACACGGCGAACTGAACCAGATCCTCGATAGCCCCCAGCATCCCTACACGCAGCATCTGCTGCAGGACGTGCCGCATTTCGCCAGCGGTCGGGCCACGCGCGCGGACGGGCTGCGCGACAAGGGCGCGAACACGCAGCCGGCCTTGAAGGTCGATGGGCTCGTGGTGCGGTTTCCGCTCAAGAGCAGTTTCTTCAGTCGCGCGACCGGCGCGGTGCATGCCGTCGACGGCGTCGACTTCGACCTGATGCAAGGCGAGACGCTGGCCATCGTCGGCGAGAGCGGCTCGGGCAAATCCACCACCGCCAAGGCGGTGTTGGGGCTGGTGCGGTCGACGCGTGGCAATTTCTCCGTCGCCAGCCGAATGGCGTCGGCGGAGCGCAGTGCCAAGCCCGTGCAGATGGTGTTCCAGAACCCCTACGCGTCGCTCAACCCGAGGCTCACCATCGAGAGCATCCTCGCCGAGCCGGTCATCGCCACCGGTGGGCGGGTGGATGCCCAAACACGGGCCAGGATGGCGAGCCTGCTCGAACGCGTCGGCCTGCCCAAGAACAGCCTCGAGCGCTATCCGCATGAATTCTCCGGCGGCCAGCGGCAAAGGCTATGTATTGCCCGCGCACTGATGCTCAACCCGTCCGTGGTCGTTCTCGATGAAGCGGTTTCGGCGCTCGATGTCTCGGTGCAGGCGAAGGTGCTGGAGCTGCTGGTCGACCTGCAGCGCGAGTTTGGGTTGGCTTATCTGTTCATCTCGCACGATATGGCGGTGGTCGAACGGATCGCGCACCGCATCGCCGTCATTTATGCCGGCCAGATCGTCGAGATCGGCGACGCGCAGTCCGTGCTGTCGAAGCCGAGGCATTCCTATACGAAGAAGCTGATATCAGCCGTTCCGGCGATCGATCGTCGGCACGAGCATTTCGAGATCGACACGCGTCAGGTCCCTTCGCTGGTCAGGCCGCAGGGGTATGAACCGGCGCCGGCGAAATGGGAGAAGTTTGGGGCGGATCACAAAGTGAGGATGGAAACCTAGACATGTCAGCGGGACAGCGCCCCCCTCTGCCCTGCCGGGCATCTCCCCCTCTAGGGGGGAGATCGGATGCCGTCACGGCTTTCGCCAATCTCCAACGTCTGAGGGCTGGCGCCGCGCACGAACTGCCAATCTCCCCCCTAGAGGGGGAGATGTCCGGCAGGACAGAGGGGCGCGCCGTAGAGCGCTACTTCTCCGAAGGAGGCCGGCATTGAGCGACCTCGCCCAGATCTTCAATCGCGCATTCGCGCCCTTGGCAACGGCCGTCTCGGCCAAGTGTATCCCCGGCGGCGTGCTCGGCATTGTCGACAAAAGTGGCGAACGCATCGTCCGCGCAATTGGCTCGGCACAGCTCGTGCCCAAGGTCAGGCCGATGCGGGAAAACACCTGGTTCGACCTGGCGTCCCTGACCAAGGTGATCTTCACCACGCCACGCATCCTGGCGCTGGCGCAGGACGGCACCATCGATCTCGACGCGCCGCTGATCACCCTGCTTCCCGACCTTCGCCAGTATGACGCGAACGCCTGGGAGCGGAAGGTGACCTTCCGCCAGTGCCTCGGCCACCAGACGCCCTTCCCTGCCGTCGAGCCGATTTACACCTATGGACGCGATCCCGAACTGCTGCGCGCCTTCATCCTGCAGCGCGAATGGCGCGCCCGTGATCCCGTCTATTCCGACATCAACTTCATCCTGCTCGGCTTCGCGCTGGAGCGGCTGTCGGGCAAGAGCATCCGCGACATGGAGCCCGGGCCGGGTTTTGCCTGGTTCGCTGAACCCGATGCCACCGCCGCGACCGAGGACTGCACCTGGCGCCATCGCGTGCTGTCGGGCGAGGTGCACGACGACAATTGCTCGGCCCTGCAAGGTGCGGGTCATGCCGGCCTGTTCGGCACGGCCGCTTCGGTGCTCGATTTCGCGCAAGCGCTGCTGGACGGCACCGGCGCATCTGAGCGTTCGATCGCGTTGATGCGTACGCCCTTGTCGGCCACCCGCACCCATGGCTGGGAATGCCCTTATGAAGGGTGGTCCGGCGGTGCGCTGTGCGGTCCGGGAACGATCGGCCATACCGGCTTTACCGGCACCGGGCTGTGGATCGACTTCGACAGAGGCAAGGCATGGACCTTGCTCACCAACCGCATTCATCCGACACGTCATTTCGACAGCGGCATCGTTTCGCTGCGGCAGGCGGTCGGCGATCTCATCAACAGGGACTAGGACCATGGAACCAATCTGGGCCGTCGGCCTGATGACCGGCACCGTACTTGACGGCAATATCGACGTGGCGCTGATCAAGACCGACGGCGAGCGGATCGACGATTTCGGTACCTACCGGCTGATGCCCTATCCCCAATCGATCCGCTCCTTGCTGGAAGAGACGCTGACGGCGGCCAGGGCCTGGAATTTCACCGGGCCAGAACCGGCGATCTTCCGCAAGGCCGAAGAGGCGCTGACGCGCGCCCAGTCGGCGGCGGTCAAGGAACTGGTCGAGGGCCACGGCATGACGATGGCCGAGATTGGCGTCGTCGGCTTCCACGGCCAGACCGTGCTGCATCGGGCGCCGCAGGTCGGACGGCTCGGCCAGACCCGGCAGCTCGGCGATGGTGAGCTGATGCATGAGATATTGGGCACCAAGGTTGCCTATGATTTCCGCTCGGCCGACATGCGCGCCGGCGGACAGGGCGCGCCCTTGGCAGCCGCGTATCACACCGCGCTGATGCGCAGCGCCGGCGCCAGTGGCGAAGTGGCCGTGCTCAATCTCGGCGGCGTCGCCAACATCACCTGGTGGGACGGCGCCGACAATGTCATCGCCTTCGACACCGGCCCCGCCAACGCGCCGCTCAACGATTTCATCAAGTCGAAAGGGCTCGGCGAAATGGACCGCGACGGCGCGCTGGGCGGCGCGGGCAAGGTGGATGAAGCCCGGCTCGCCAAGCTGTTGCAGCATCCCTATCTGAGCAAGCCCTATCCGAAATCGCTCGACCGTTTCGATTTCGGCGCCGCCATGGCCGACGGCCTCGATGCCGAGGATGGCGCCGCCCTGCTCACCGCCTTCACGGCCGGCGCCGTAGGCAAGGCGCTCGACCTCCTGCCCAGCCGGCCGAAGAAGCTGGTGGTCAGTGGCGGCGGCCGCCACAACCCGACGATGATGGCCATGCTGGCCAGCCGCGCTGGCGTCGAGGTGGTGCTGGCCGAAAGCCTCGGCTGGAGTGGCGACGCAGTGGAGGCGGAGTGTTTCGCCTTCCTCGCGGTCCGCGTCCTGCGTGGCCTGCCGATCAGTTTCCCGAGCACGACGGGTGCGCCGCAGCCGATGCGCGGCGGCAAACTGGCAGGCTGATCACGCAACCAGCCTTTTCTGCAGGAAGATACGGCTGCGGCCGACGGGGAAATCGGCAAGGGTGCCGAACGGCTGATAGCCCTGGCGCTGGTAGACCTTGTCGGCGTTCGGGTTGAAGGTGTCGATCAACGCGCCGTGGCAGCCGCGCGCCACGGCTTCCTGTTCGGCCGCCTCGAGCATCTGGCCAGCCATGTGCCGGCCGCGCAGCCTTTCATCGACCCACAGCCATTGCACATAGAGCCAGCCCCAGGCGGTATAGCCGGAGATCCCGGCGACGATCGCACCGGCCTCGTCGCGGACGAAAACGGCCAGTGCCTTCCTCTGGGAAGCGCCGACATCGCTATCGTTGAACGCCGTCAGCCGTTCACCGAGAAAGGCGAGTTCTTCCGGGCGGGGATTGGCGGTCGTTTCGAGCGTGGTGTTCATGGCTTTTCCGGATTGCGGGGTTGGAAGCATCAAGAGGGGCGGAAGTCGGATGCGGCGATGCCATAGCGCTTGAGCTTGTCGTAGAACGTCTTGCGCGGCACGCCGAGCGCGTCGATGGCGCCGCGCACGTCGCCGCCATGGTCGCGTAGCGCGTCGCGGATGAGCTGCGCCTCGTACTGCCCAACCCTTTCGGGCAGCGCGGCGGCAGGCCCCGGCCGCGCGGGGCTCGCGCCGGCCTCGTCATCGGGCCCAAGGCCGAGCGCGACACGATCGGCGAAATGCGCCAGTTCACGCACATTGCCCGGCCAGTCGTGCGACTGGAGATAATCGCTCACGGCGGCATTCACCTTGCCGACAGGCCGGCCGAAGCGTTCCGCGGCCTTGCCGAGGAAATGCCCGAACAGCATCGGGATATCGCCGCGCCGCTCGCGCAGGGGCGGGATGCGCAGCGTCACCACGTTGAGGCGGAAATAGAGGTCCTCGCGGAAATCGCCGCGTTGATCCGGCCGGCCGAGATCGACCTTGGTCGCCGCGACGACCCTGAGATCGAGGCGCCGTGTCTCGTTCGAGCCGAGGGGGGTGAGGCTGCGCGTTTCCAGCACCCGCAAGAGCTTGACCTGCAGGGCCGGCGGCATGGATTCGATCTCGTCGAGAAACAGCGTGCCGCCGCTGGAGTGCTCGACGCGGCCGATGCGTCGCCGCTGCGCGCCGGTGAACGCGCCGGCCTCGTGACCGAACAGTTCGCTCTCGATGACGGTCTCCGGCAGGGCGCCGCAGTTCAGCGCCACGAAGGGCTTTGCACGGCGCCTGCCCCATCTGTGCAGGAGGTCGGCCACCACTTCCTTGCCGGTTCCCGTCTCGCCTTCCACCAGCACGTCGACATCCATGTCGGCGATCTGGCGCAAGGTCTCGCGCAATCGGCGGATGGCGGGCGCCTCGCCGATCAACGGCATACCGTCGGCGGCAAGTGCCGCGGCTTCGCGCAGCCGCCGGTTTTCCATCACCAGCCGCCGCTTCTCCGATGCCCGTTTCAGCGCCTCGACCAAGCGCTCCGCCGCATAGGGTTTCGGGATGAAATCGTAGACGCCATCCTTGAGCGCGGCGACCGCAAGATCGACATCGCCATGCCCGGTAACCAGGATCACCGGCAAGTCGGCGTCAACTGCCTTGACGCGGTCGAAGAGCTGCAGACCGTTCATGCCGGGCATGCGGATGTCGCTGACCACCACGCCTTCGAAACTCTCGTCGACAACGCCGAGCGCCGCTTCGGCGGCCTTCAGCGCAATTACTGTGAAACCGGCAAGTTCGAGCAGTTGCGTGGTGGCATGCAGCAGGTCCGCATCGTCATCGACGAGCGCCACCAGCCCTGATCCCTCGGTCATTCGATCCGCCTCAAGTCGATGGTGAAGGATGCGCCGCCGGCGGTGTCGGGGTCGAGCCGCAGCGTGCCGCCCAATTCCTGGGCGATCTCTTGCGAGATCACCAGGCCGAGGCCAAGCCCCTTCTCCTTGGTGGTCTGGAACGGCATGAACAGATTTCCGGCGGCTTCCGGCCCGAGGCCGGGACCATTGTCGCGCACCGAAATCAGCACCCGGTCGTCACGTTCGGCGAGGTCGATCTCGATGCGGGGATCGGGCCGGTCCTTCATGGCGTCCAGCGCGTTCTGCAACAGGTTGACGAGGATCTGCTCCAGCCGGATGCGGCTCGCCATCACCAATGGCGAGGCGGTGCCGTGCGGCTTGACGATGGTGACGCCGGAATCGCGGATGCGGCCGGACAGAAGCGACAGCGCACCTTCGATCGCCTCGCGCACCGGCAGTGGCGATGCCGCAACGCCGGGCCGGCGGGCGAAACTGCGCAAGGTGCTGGTGATGGCGCCGATGCGTTCGGTCATCGAGACGATCGACGTCAGATTGCCGCTCGCCGGTTCGGTCTTGCCGGCGTCGAGAAAGCGGCCGGCATTCTCGGCATAGGTACGGATGGCGGCGACCGGCTGGTTGATTTCATGCGCGACGCCGGCGGCGATCTGGCCGAGGATGGAGAGCCTGTTGGCCTGGGCGAGATCGTCGCGGAGCCGGCGGACCTTGGCCTCGGCGTTTTCGCGCTCGGCGATTTCGCCGGCAAGCGCCGTATTCGATCGCGTCAATTCGGCCGTCCTTGTGCTGACCCGGCTCTCCAGCTCGATGTTCATGCGGGCCAGCGCCTCCTGCCGCAGCCGGCTTGTGCGGCGGCGCCGGGTGAGCACATAGGCAAGCAAGCCCGTCAACAACAGCCCGAGCAGCGTCGTCAGG
>NZ_RZSJ01000210.1:0-9390 GCF_003998025.1 Mesorhizobium sp. M8A.F.Ca.ET.021.01.1.1 | reverse complement strand
CGGCTGGACGACGGGGTCGTCGGGCGGCGGCTGGTCCTCGGGCAGTTCCGGCGGCGGGTGGTCCTCGGGGTCAAGCAGCGGCGGCGGCGGGTTTTCGGGCGGCGGCGGCTCGTCCGGCGGTGGCGGTTCTTCAGGAAGCTGGTGAGACAAGATCATGGCAACACGACCGATCAGCCCGCAGGATCATGAGCGCATCGCCGCTGCGATCCGTGCCGCCGAAGCGCAAACCGATGGCGAGATCTATTGCGTCGTGGCGCATGCCAGCGACGGTTATTTCGCCCCCGCCGCGCTGATGGCGACCCTCGGCATGCTGATCGTCAGCCTTGCCGTCGCCTATGGGCTGGAAGCCTGGTGGCTCACCATCCGCCTGCCGCATTTCGTCATTGCCGAGTTGCTGGCGCTGGCCTGCGTGCTGGCCCTGCTGTGGACGCTGCCCGGCCTGCGCATCCACATGGTGCCACGCCGGCTGCGCTATCAGGCAGCGCACGCCAATGCGGTCAAACAGTTTCTCGCCCGCAACGTTCACCGCACCACGGCGCGCACCGGCGTGCTGATCTTCGTCTCGATCGCCGAGCGCTACGCCGAGGTGGTGGCCGATTCAGGCATCGACGCCAAGGTCGGCCAACAAGTCTGGGACGGAGTGGTGCGTGACCTGACCGCCCATGCCGGGGACGACCGGCTCGCCGACGGCTTCGTCAAGGCGATCGAGCAGGTGGGGGCGGTGCTGGCCGAGCATTTCCCTGTTACGCCGGGCGATACCAACGAACTGGACGACCATCTGGTCGAAATCTGAGTCTGCCGGCAGACGCCACCCTGCCGATCCGGCCCATTTCGGGACGGGGCTTATCCAATTTCGGCAATGTCAGGATCGGATGTAGAAAGCGGTTGGCGGGCCGCCCCGGACTCTTGCAATCGGCCGATGCGGGTTTATGGTTAACAAATCATGAATACGCTGACGATCGATATTCGGAAGGCAGACCCGCGCGATGCCGGCGCCATTGCCGAGGTGCACCTGGAAGCCTGGCGCGGCGCCTATAGCGGCATCATCCCGCACCGCACGCTGACGTCGATGATCAACCGCCGGGGAACCGACTGGTGGGCGAATGCCATCCGCCGCGCGGCGACCGTGCTGGTCGTCGAGATCGGCGGCACGATTGCCGGCTATGCGACGATCGGCAAGAACCGCGCCAAGGAGCTCAAGCAGCAAGGCGAGATCTACGAATTGTACCTGCGCCCGGAATATCAGGGCATCGGGCTGGGCAGGCGGCTGTTTTCAGCGGCCAGGGCGCGGCTTGCCGACCATGGGCTGAAGGGCATGGTGGTGTGGGCGCTGGAAGACAACCAGAACGCACTCGCCTTCTACGCAGGTGCCGGCGGACGCGACATCGCCGAAGGGGTCGAGATTTTCGAGCAGAAGGCGCTGAAGAAGGTCGCCTTCGTCTGGGAGTGACTGCCGGGCACGATCGCGGAAGGCGAAGTCCCGGGCTCACGTAAATCACGACGCTGAAACATCTTGTGCCGATGATTGAACGCGCCGAACGCCATCGCGTCCCGCCGGATGCATGTAAGCACCATTCGCCGCATTGCACCATTTTGCGCCGCCCGCTATCTCCTGCCAATCGAGAGAGGGACAAAAGCCATGCGCATCGAAGCCATAGCCACTGGAAAGAATCCGCCTGAGGACGTCAACGTCATCATCGAGGTGCCGATCGGCGGCGAGCCGATCAAGTACGAGATGGACAAGGAGGCCGGCACGCTGTTCGTCGACCGCTTCCTGCACACCTCGATGCGCTACCCCGGCAATTACGGCTTCGTGCCGCACACGCTGTCGGGCGACGGCGACCCGATCGACGTGCTGGTTTGCAACACGCGTGCGCTGGTGCCGGGCTGCGTCATCAATGTGCGGCCGATCGGCGTGCTGATCATGGAAGACAATGCCGGCCAGGACGAGAAGATCATCGCGGTGCCGTCACCGAAGCTCACACTGCGCTACGAGAACATCACCGAATACACGCAGCTGCCCGACATCACGCGCCAGCAGGTGCAACACTTCTTCGAGCACTACAAGGATCTCGAGCCCGGCAAATGGGTCAAGATCGAAGGCTGGCACGATTCCAAATACGCCAAGAGGATGATCATCGACGCGGTTGCACGGGCAAAGGCGAGCAAGTAGCTCGAGCGGTCAGTTATCAACCCGGCCGAAAGCCGGCACGTCGCCGATCACCACGCGCTTGTCCTTGCCGCAGGCGAAGCCTTTCGCCTTCTCGTCGGCGATCTTGCGCGCCTGGTCGTTGGCGGTAGGGTTGCCGGTGGCCAGCACCAGGCCGACGGTGCAGCCGTCACGGGCGTCCATCTGGGCGACCTTGGCGACGAGCAGCACCTCGGTCTTCCTGGTCTCGTCCTCGGGATTGCTGATCGAGCGGCGGTGGATGACCGCGAATGGCACCGCCTTGTCGCCATTGGTTTCGATGCGCCACTCGACCTTGGCCCCGGACGAATTGAAGGCCGAAAAACTTTCCCAGGCGGACGTCATGTCGCCGCCGGGCGGAAAACCGTAGAACAGCGATTCGCGGGCGTCGTCATATCCGATCAGCACGGAATAGCCGCGATAGCCGGAGCAGGCGAGGTCGGCCCAATCGCCGTCGCCCTGCTCGGCCTGCGCATAGGTCACGCAGTCCTTCTTCCAGTCGAGGTCGGTGTAGGCGCTGGATATCTCGCCGGCTTGTGCCGCCTGGCAGAGGCCGGCGAGGATGAGCGGGATCAACAGGCTGCGCATCGCGGGGATCTCCGTTGGCGGTCGTCCCAGCGTATCGCCAATCGCTATTTCTTCAAGCTCGCCTCGATCAGCAGGTCGGCGTTGCGGGCGACCGACTGTGCCGGTCCGCCGAGGCCGAACAGCTGGCCGCTGATATAGGCGCCTTCGATGAGCAGCAGCAGCCCGTCGCCCAGCGTGTCAGGATCATGCGCGCCCATCGCAGCCGCCATGGCGCGCAGGCGGCGGCGCAATTCCTGCTTGTTGGCCTCGCTGACGACGCGGGCCGGATGGCTGTGGTCGGGATATTCGACCGCCGCATTGGTCATGCCGCAGCCGCGATAGTCCGCCACCTGCGTTCGCTTGCCGATGCGGGTCAGGAAAGCCTTGATCTGCGCACGAGGGTCCCCGGGATTGGCGGCAACCGCCTCATCGAAACGCTCCCAGTATTCAAGATCGTATTGCCTGAGGTAGGAGGCGGCCAGTTCGTCCTTGGAGGGAAAGCTGCGATAGAGGCTCGGCTTGGTGACGCCGGCGCGCTTGACGATCTCGTCGACACCGATCGCCCTGATACCTCGCCGGTAGAACAGGTCATAGGCCACGTCGAGGATCTTCTTGGCGGCCTTGGGTGGCGCCGACGCATGACCGTCGCTGATGGTCAGTTCAATATTTTTGTCGCTTGGCATCATGGGACTCGATTGACAATGTTACCGATCGGTACGTATACATACTCCCACCTTGCAACGTACCGGTCAGTAACATGATAGCTCAATCCCGTCCGTTTGGCCAGCGCTACGCTTTCGTCGTGGTTGGCGTCATCTTCCTCTGCCTGCTGATCGCGGCCGGCCTGCGCTCCGCGCCGTCCGTCATGATGCTGCCGCTGGAAAACAGCTTCGGCTGGCGGCGCGACGTCATTTCATTGGCCGCAGGCGTAGGCATCCTGCTCTATGGGCTGACCGGTCCGTTCGCCGCGGCGCTGATGGAACGCATCGGGCTGCGCCGCACGCTGCTTGCGTCGCTGGTGGTGATGTCGGCTTCGACCGGGCTCAGCCTGCTGATGACCAAGCCCTGGCATCTGTTCATCACCTGGGGCGTTTTTTCCGGCATCGGATCCGGCGCCGTCGCCAGCGTGCTGGGTGCCACCATCGTCAACCGCTGGTTCAAGATCAATCGCGGCCTTGTCATGGGGCTGATGTCGGCCTCCAGTGCCACCGGCATGCTGATTTTCCTGCCGCTGATCGCCTCGCTTGCGCAGGCAGGCGGCTGGCAGCCTGTCGTCATCGCCGTCGCGATCGCGACCGCGGCGTTGATCCCTCTGGTCTGGCTGCTGGTGCCGGAGCGCCCGGCCTCGATCGGCATGGTGCGTTATGGCGCAGAGGCGGATGATGTGCCGCCGACTTCGCCCGCGTCACAAGGCAACTTCCTGGCGCATACGCTCAACACGTTGCGCCGGGCCGCCGGCACGCGGGTGTTCTGGTACCTGTTCGCCACCTTCTTCGTCTGTGGCTTCACCACCAACGGTCTCGTCGGCACACATCTGATCGCGTTCTGCGGCGACATGGGCATCGGGGAGATGCAAGCGGCCGGCCTGTTGTCGATGATGGGCATTTTCGACCTGATCGGCACGACGCTGTCAGGATGGCTCACCGACCGTTACGACCCGCGCAAACTGCTTGGCGTCTACTACGCGGTGCGTGGTCTCTCGCTCATCTACCTGCCCTATTCCGGCTTCTCGGCGACCAGCCTGATCATCTTCGCGGTGCTCTACGGTCTCGACTGGATCGCCACCGTGCCGCCGACGCTGCGGCTCGCCAACGAAGCCTTCGGCGACCGTAGCGGGCCGATCGTGTTCGGCTGGATCGTCGCCGGTCACCAGGTGGGTGCCGCCACCGCCGCCGCCTTCGGCGGTACGATGCGCGAACTGCAGGGCAATTACGAACTGGCGTTCCTGATTGCCGGCATGACGGCGATCGCCGCCGCCTGTATTTCGCTCCTGATCAACACCAGCCGGCCGGCTTTCGATCCGGAACCGCAGCCGGCTTGAGGCGGCAGGCAGAATGGCCGATCTTCCCACGAGGGGGAGATCGGCAGCTTCGCGGAACGGCGCGAACTTTCAGTCGGGATAGCAGACCATCGGAATGTTGGGCCAAACCGCCGCATCACAATTGGCGCTGGCCTGTCTCTGCTTGAAGGCGGCGCTGACCGGGCCGGTCACCACCGGGTCGACGCCATCGGGCGCGTCGGCAAAGGCCTGTTGCGCGGAAGGCGCGTCAGCCGGCAGGACGGCACGCGCTTCCTTCAGCGTCGCGGCTGATTGCGCGGCATTGGCCGCCAGCAGGACGGCAAAGGCGGCGGACGCGATCAGCGGCCAAAATCGGTTGAGTTTATCGGTCATGACGTTCGAACTGTCCGGGCCCTCAAAGGTTCCCGCCTTGGTTAACAAAATCATTTCACACGCAGATGCTTAAGATTTGATGAGTATTTGGTGTCGCGCTTCCCCTTTCGCAACTGCGAAAAACCCTGTATGAGCCGCGCAACCGAAAGAGGCAGCGCCTTTGGCCTGCTGCCTGCAACGCTTCCGAGACCAGAATCATGAACCTCCGTAATATCGCGATCATCGCGCACGTCGACCATGGAAAGACCACCCTGGTCGACCAGCTTTTGAAGCAATCCGGGTCTTTCCGAGACAACCAGCGCGTCGCCGAGCGCGCCATGGATTCCAACGACCTCGAAAAGGAACGCGGCATCACCATCCTGGCCAAGGCGACCTCGGTCGACTGGAAGGACACCCGCATCAACATCGTCGACACCCCCGGCCACGCCGATTTCGGCGGTGAGGTCGAGCGCATCCTCTCGATGGTGGATTCGGCCATCGTGCTGGTCGACGCCGCCGAAGGGCCGATGCCGCAGACCAAGTTCGTCGTCGGCAAGGCGCTGAAGGTCGGTTTGAAGCCGATCGTCGTCATCAACAAGATCGACCGTCCCGACGCCCGCCATGTCGAGGTGGTCAACGAGGTGTTCGACCTGTTCGCCGCGCTCGATGCCACCGACGAGCAGCTCGACTTCCCGATCCTCTATGGTTCGGGCCGCGACGGCTGGGTGTCGGAAAATCCCGAAGGCCCGAAGGACCAGCAGCTTGCGCCGCTGTTCGACCTCGTCATCAAGCATGTCCCGGCGCCGACCGTTCATCCCGGCCCGTTCCGCATGATCGGCACCATCCTGGAAGCCAACCCGTTCCTCGGCCGCATCATCACCGGCCGCATCGAGAGCGGCACGCTGAAGTCGAACCAGGCGGTCAAGGTGCTGCACAATGATGGCACCCAGATCGAAACCGGCCGCATTTCGAAGATCCTTGCTTTCCGGGGCCTCGAGCGCCAGCCGATCGAAGAGGCGCAGGCAGGTGACATCGTTGCCATTGCCGGCCTGTCCAAGGGGACCGTCGCCGACACGTTCTGCGACCTGGCGGTGACCGAGGCGCTGCATGCGCAGCCGATCGACCCGCCGACCGTGACCATGTCCTTCCTCGTCAACGACAGCCCGCTCGCCGGTACCGAAGGCGACAAGGTGACCAGCCGCGTCATCCGCGACCGGCTGCTGCGCGAGGCCGAAGGCAATGTCGCGCTGAAGATCGAGGAATCGCCCGACAAGGATTCGTTCTTCGTCTCCGGACGTGGCGAATTGCAGCTCGCCGTGCTGATCGAGACCATGCGCCGCGAAGGCTTCGAAATCGCCGTCTCGCGTCCACGCGTCGTGATGCAGAAGGGCGAGAACGGCGAATTGCTGGAGCCGGTCGAGGAAGTCGTCATCGACGTCGACGAGGAGCATGCCGGCGTCGTCGTGCAGAAGATGTCGGAGCGCAAGGCCGAAATGGTCGAGCTGCGGCCCTCGGGCGGCAACCGCCAGCGCATCGTCTTCCACGCGCCGACGCGCGGCCTGATCGGTTACCAGTCGGAATTGTTGACCGACACGCGCGGCACCGCCGTGATGAACCGGCTGTTCCATGCCTACGAGCCCTACAAGGGCGAATTGCCCGGCCGCACCAACGGCGTGCTGATCTCCAACGAGCAGGGCGAGTCGGTCGCCTACGCCATGTGGAACCTGGAAGACCGTGGCCCGATGGTCATCGATCCGGGCGTCAAGGTCTATCAGGGCATGATCATCGGCATCCACAGTAGGGACAACGACCTCGAAGTGAACGTGCTGAAGGGCAAGAAGCTGACCAACATCCGCGCCGCCGGCAAGGATGAAGCGGTCAAGCTCACCCCGCCGATCCGCATGACGCTGGAGCGCGCGCTGGCCTGGATCCAGGACGACGAGCTGGTCGAGGTGACGCCGAAGACTATTCGCCTGCGCAAGCTCTATCTCGACCCGAACGAGCGCAAGCGCTTCGAGAAGTCGTCGAAGGCGGTCGGCGCGGCGTAATTTTCCATTTTACGGAACTGACGGAAGGGGTGAGGCACATCGGTGCCTCACCCCTTTTTCATCCCCCAGCGGCCAGGATGATGGCCTGCCGATCTGGTTCGCTGGCAAGATTGACGCGGATCGTCGTCCCCTCGCGGGCTGGCTTGCGAAGGGCTTTGCTCCCCTCGGGATCAACGACCAGCAGCCGTCGCTCCTCCAGCGCCTGGAGCCGCGATCGCGAGATGCCGAATTCGCTGGCCAGCAAGCGGTCGAGCCTCAGCGATATCGGCACTTCCAAACCCAGCCGAAGTTCCAGCGCCGTCGCGCTCTGCTTCATCCCGCCGATCACCTGTTTGCGCACGGCGGCATCAGGGAATTCCTCGACACGCCCAACCTGGTTGCGCAGGGCGACGATGTCGAAGGCATGGCGACGTGCCAACTCCGGATCGTTGCTCTCGAGCGCCGCGAGCAGCGCCGGCTCGATGTCACGGCGGTTGCAGCGTTCGAAAATGCCGAAATTCCAGGAATTGTCGCAGTCGGCGCAACGATAGATCAGCCAGACGTCGATGCGCTTGCCATTGGCGTTGACGCGGAATTTCCCGCTGCAGCGATAGGCTTTCACGCCGCCGCAGCGATTGCAGTTGATCAATGGGCGCGGTGCGATTTCAGGCGCGATCGTCCAGTGGATGCGCAGGATAGAAGACATGCCGGTAAGTCCTTCCCGTCGGGAAGTTCATCCGGTCGGCGATGTCGAGATGCCCGTGCGGGCGCGGCGTGGCGGGTGGCTGCGGAGATCGTGAAGTCGGGTGTCGCTGGGCGAAAAGCGCGCGACAGCGGTTCAGCAGTGCCAAACCGGTCTCGAACCGCCGCCCAGAGGAACACATGAAAAATGAAACAGGCACTGCTGATGCGGCGCCATGCAGGTGTGTCGGGGGAGTTGACGAGACCGGCGGTTACTGAGGCAAAGTGAAGCTCGAAATTGTTTCGCGGCGGCCCTTCTAGCGGCGTGACGCCGCGCGGACAAGCGTCATTTTGTCGGCGCTACCGCGGCTCGATCGCTTGCGCTAGTGTCAGGCTTCAAAGGTTGCCAGACAGAGACCCTCGCCATGCACCTCACCTCGCTCCTGATCTTCGCCGCCGCCTTGTTCGTGGCCGCCGGTTCGCCCGGTCCATCGATCGCGGCGCTCGTCGCGCGCGTCATTTCGAAGGGCTTTCGCGACGTGTTCCCGTTCCTGCTTGCCATGTGGATCGGCGAAGGCATCTGGCTTTCGCTGGCGGTGTTCGGGCTTGCCGTGGTGGCGCAGACCTTCCATCTCGCTTTCGTCGCGGTGAAATGGGCTGGCGTCGCCTATCTCGCCTACCTCGCCTGGAAGATGTGGACGGCGCCCGTCGATGCCAAGGAGGGCGAGATGCCGCGTGAAGACTCGCCGGCGAAGCTTTTCTTCGCCGGCATGGCTGTCACGCTCGGCAATCCCAAGATCATGATGTTCTACCTGGCGCTGTTGCCGACCATCATCGACCTCGCTTCGGTCAGTCTCGTCGGCTGGGTCGAACTGACGGCGACCATGGCGGTGGTGCTGATCGCCATCGATCTCGCCTGGGTGCTCGCCGCCTCGCAGGCGCGCAAACTGCTCAGGAGCAAGCGCGCCATGAAGATCGCCAACCGCGTCAGCGCCACGACGATGGCCGGTGCCGCGGCGGCCATCGCGGCGCGCTCTTGAGGCGACCCGTCAGCCCATCATGTTGATGATCGGGGCGATCTCGACGTTGCAGTTTGGCATGGCCAGCATCGGGCAGCCCTTGGCCTTCTCGGCGGCTTCGTCGATATCCCTGGCCTCGATGATCGAGTAGCCGCCGGTCGGGTTGCTGCCGCCATTGTTTTCGACCTTGCCGCCGGGCAGCACCGTCTTCGACATGCCGACAGGATTGCCGCGCTCGACCACGGCCGAGCCGAGTTTTCCGAACCAGTCTGTCCAGGCGTCGGTCATCGCCTTTCGCTCGGAGTCGCTCGTCGGCATCTTGCCGGAGCCGTGATAGACGTAGAGAAACTTCGCCATGTTCTCCTCCCTTGATGAGCGGCATCGAACCGGCACGCGGTCATGCCGCATGCCGATCATCGGACCAAAATGACGAGTGGGCAACGAAAATACCCAATCGCTGATATTCGTGCTGCCGCGAGGTGATCGCCTTGCGCCCTCCTGCCATTCTGAAGGGTGGCGCGCCGGCTCCTGGAATAC
>NZ_RZSJ01000020.1:0-24482 GCF_003998025.1 Mesorhizobium sp. M8A.F.Ca.ET.021.01.1.1 | reverse complement strand
GTCCTCGGCCCTGGCCAGGAACACTTCGCGCCGCTTCAGCCAGGTCTCGTATTCGGCTTTCTTTGCGTCCAGCGCCTTCATGCGCTCGTCAATGCCGGCCTGCAGCTGCTTCAACTCCTCCGCCTGCAAGGCATAGCGGCGGTCGCGGGCGGCGTCGGCGATGTTGGAACAGAAGCGCTCTATCTCGCTTTGGTCCGGTGATTTCTCCCGCGTCAATTGCTGCGGCGCGACCGTGGGCTGCCCACCGGGCAGAACCTGCCGCACGGCATCGTCCGCGTGTGCGTCGCCAAGGACAGGCATGGCCGCCATCGCGGCCGCCAACAGGAAGATGCGGGAGCGGCGTCTTTCACGGGACGAGAGGGAGGAGATCATCGGCATCGCTATTGGAGAACCAGATCGGCTTGCAGGGCGCCGGCCGACTTGATGCCTTGCAGGATGGCAATGATGCCGTCCGGCTTGACGCCGAGACGATTGAGGCCGGAAACGAGGGTTTGCAGGTCGGGTCCATCGAGCACGGCAACGCGGGCGTCGGGCCGGCTGGCATCGATGGCGGTGAACGGCTCGACGGCGGTTTCACCCTTGGAGAAGGGTTCCGGCTGCACGACGCGCGGCGCTTCCGTGATGCGCACCGTCAGCGTGCCGTGGCTGATGGCGACACGCGAGATCTTGACGTCGTTGCCGATGACGATGGTGCCGGTGCGCTCGTCGATGACGACGCGAGCCGGCGTGTCGGACTCGACCACCAGATTCTCGATCTCGGCATAGAAGCGGGCCGCCGACACGCTCTTCGGCCGCCTGATCTGCACGGTGCGGGAATCGCGCTCGGCCGCCACGCGCATGCCGAAGCGCTGGGCGGTGTAGTCGTTGATCGCATCGGCGATGCGGATGGCGGTCGAAAAATCTGGATTGCGCAATTGCAGCGTCAGCGTCGACTGGTCGTCGAATTCGGCCTTCACCTGCCGCTCGACGATGGCGCCGTTCGGCACGCGGCCGGCGGTCGGCACGCCTTGCGTCAACTGCTCGGCCTGGCCCTGCGCGGTGAAACCGGAAACGATGACCGCGCCCTGGCCGACGGCGTAAATCTCGCCGTCCGCCGCCTTGAGCGGCGTCATGATCAGCGTGCCGCCGGCAAGCGAGGTGGCGTCGCCCATCGAGGAGACGTCGATGTCGATGCGTGCGCCCGACTGCACATAGGGTGGCATGTTGGCGGTGACGATGACGGCGGCGACGTTCTTGGCGCGCGCGCTGCCGCCTTCGGTGGCGATGCCGAGATTTTCGAGCATGGCGCGGATCGACTGTTCGGTGAACGGCGAGTTGCGCAGGCTGTCGCCGGATCCGGCGAGCCCGATGACGAGGCCGTAGCCGACGAGCTGGTTGTCACGCGAGCTCTGCAGCTGCGCGATGTCCTTGATGCGCGAGGCGACCTGGCCTGGCGGCAGCGAACTCGGCCCGGGCGACACGCGGAACATGCGCGTGGTGGTGGCCGGATCATATTCCGGATCGTCGTAGACACCGCCATTCTTGGCGGCGAGCTCGCGCTTGGCCTTGGGCGTCAAGCCATCGGCCAGCGCCGGCTGCAGGCCAAGTGCCGCCGCGAGCAGAAGGGCAAACGGCCGCATCATGAAGCGCCGACCTGGATGGTGCCGTCGGCCATCACCGTGCCGGAGAGGATCTTGCCGCTGTCGCTGTTGCGAACCTTGATGAAGTCGCCGGCCGAGCCCGGTTGCAAGGTCACGGCGGTGGCCGTGATCGTCAGCCCGCCGGCGACGAAGAAGACCTGCACGGCCGCACCCTGTTCGACCAGCCAGGCCTCGCGGATGGCGGCGGAAGGAATGTAGCGGCCCGGCAGCAGCGTGCGCTTGGCGATCTTGCCCTGGAGTTCCTCGGAACGGGTCGCCACCGCATCGGGCTTGTGCTTGCCCGTGATGAGGGTGACCTGTTTCAGCGCGGCGAGTTCGATGGTCTCGCCGGGATAGATGACGCGATTAGGAATCAGCACGACCTCGCCGGCGGGCTGATTGGTGGCAATCTGGTTGGCCGACTGGCCCGTCGATTGGCTTGCCGATTGACTCGTCGATTCCTGGGCGAAAGCCGGCATGCCGCCGGCCACCAGCGCAAGGGTCAGCGCGGCGCGGCGGAATGCGGAGCGGGAGATCGGCATGGCCATCATCCGTTACCTGATGTTCTTGGACACAACGGAGGCCATGTCGTCGGCGGCCTGGATGACCTTGGAATTCATCTCATAGGCGCGCTGCGCCGAGATCAGTTCGGTGATTTCCTTGACCGGATCGACGTTGGAAGCCTCGAGATAGCCTTGCTGGATGGTGGCGAAGCCTGGATCGCCGGGCACGCCGACATTGGCGGGACCGGAGGCTGTCGTTTCCTGGAACAGATTGTCGCCGAGCGGTGCCAGGCCTGCCTCGTTGGCGAAGTTGACGATCTGGAGCTGGCCGAGATTCTGCAGGTCGGTCTGACCGTCGATGCGGGCAAAGACCTGGCCGGTCTTGTTGACGATGACCTCGACCGCGTCGACCGGCACGGTGATGGCCGGAATGACGTTGGCGCCGTCGACCGTCACCAGCTGGCCGGTGGCGTTGGTGTTGAAGGCGCCGGCGCGCGTATAGAGCGTGCCGCCATCGGCACCTTCGATCTGGAACCAGCCCCTGCCGGTGAGCGCCATGTCGAAACTGTTGCCGGTGCTGGTCAGTTCGCCCTGTGTGTGGACGTTGCGCACGGCGGTCGTCTTGACGCCGAGACCGATCGAAACGCCTTCCGGCACCAGCGAGGCGTTGGAACGGTTCGGCACACCTTGCGTGCGATCGACCTGGTAGAGCAGGTCGGAGAATTCGGCGCGCGCGCGCTTGTAGCCGGTGGTGTTGATGTTGGCGATGTTGTTGGCGATGACTTCCAGATTGGTCTGCTGGGCATTCATGCCGGTGGCGGCGATGGCGAGTGCTTTCATGGCCTGCTCCTCAGATGCCCATACGACTGACTTCGAGATAGGCCGAAACGACCTTGTCGCGGATAGCAACGGCGGTCTGCAGCGCCTGCTGGGCGCTCATCACGGCATCGACCACCTGGCGGGTGTCGGCGTCGCCCTTGAGCGCCTGCAGCGACACCTGCTCGGCATTCTGCATGGTGCTGACGGTCTTGGAGGCTGCCTGGCTCACCGCCTCGGCAAAGGAGGTGCCGAGGTTTCCCGATGCCGCCGGCGCAACGCCACCCTGCAGCAGGTCGGTGGCCGTGTCGCCCAGCCCAGGCTTCAGGTTAAGCGCGCCGATGCCGTTGACGATCATTGGTTCCTCATCAGGTCGATGGTCATTGAAATGAGGTCGCGCGCCTGCTTCACGACTTGCAGGTTGGCCTCGTAGGAGCGGTTGGCCTCGGTCATGTCGGCCATTTCGATCAGCACGTTCACATTGGGCATCTTGACATAGCCCTTGTCGTCGGCGGCCTCGTTGCCGGGCTGGAATTCGACGGGAAAGTCGCTCGGGTCGCGGTCGATCGAGTTCACCTCAACGGTCGAACTGCCGGAGGCCCGGTCGAGTTCGGAGACGAAGCTGATGGTCTTGCGGCGATACGGGTCGGCGCCCGGCGTGGTTCCCGTCGACTGGGCGTTGGCGAGGTTTTCCGAAACCACGCGCAAGCGCTCGGACTGGGCGCCGAGGCCTGATGCTGCGACTTTGAGGGCTGCGGTCAGCGCGTCCATGGTCAGCTCTTCACCGCCATCATCATCATTGAATGGAATGCCTTGACGATGGCCGTGTTGAGCTCGAAGGAGCGGCGCACCTCGCCGGCCTTGAGAAGCTGGTCTTCAAGCACGACCGTGTTCTTGGACGGCAAGATCACGCCGTCGTCTTCCTGCGGCTTGATGGCGAAGCCGGCATTGGTGGCAGCGCTGCCGAGATGGCCGGGCTCGGTGATCTCAAGCGACACCGCGGTACGGTCGAGCACCTTCTCGAACGGCTCGACATCGTTTGCCGTGTAGCCCGGCGTGTTGGCATTGGCGATGTTGCCGGCCACGGCCGACTGACGCACGGACAGCCACTGCGCTTGCTTGGCGGCGAGATCGAAAAGGGAAACAGGCTCCATGGGAATCTCCGGGCATGTGCCCAAAGACTAGGCCGCCAGTCTTGCGTGGACCTTGCGGACGGTCGCTAGAGCAGGATGCCGAAAAGTATGAAGCGGTTTTCGGACGATATTCTGCTCTATCTTGGATCCGGCTCTGGGCAAGGCCGAGACGGCATTACCTGGAAAGCTCGATCACCTGGTTGGCGCTGGTGAGCATGACCCATTTGCCGTTGCGCTGTTCGATCGCCGAGACCTTGCTGGAATCCGGCAGCGTCGAACCGCGTTGGACCATCCACAGGCCGGTGTCGTCCTCGATCATGGCGCGGCCGTTGGCGACATGGACCATGCGGAACTTCGCGATATCGGCGGGGAAGGGCTGGTCGCCGGGCGGCTCCGTTTTGGCATCGTCCTGCACCGCGCCGGTGGCGAGCAGGTCGACACCTGCGTTGGGAACGTCCTTGGCGGTCAGCGGCGCGCTGCGTGCCGCGACCACGCCGCCGCCCACGCGTCCTGAATTGGTGCCGGTGCCGCCGAACTTGATCGCCTGGACGCCGAACTGGTCCTGGTTGAAGAAAATGTACCAGGGAAACAGAGCGCAGATCAGGCCGAGCGTGATGCCGAGCGCGGCGATGACGACGTCGCTGCGACGGTCCGCCTTCTTTCGCAATTTTGGAAATTGCGCCTTTGGCGGTTGCGGCCATTCGGCGACCGGAAAAAGGTCTTCGATCAGCAATTCGCGGCTGGCCTGCATCATCTCCGGAGCATCGACGCCGGGAGCCACATGCGTTGATGAAAGGGCGGTCCGGCCCAGAACAGGTTCGGATCTGGGGAGAGCCGGTTTGACGGCCCTGGCCAGAACAGCCGCGGTCCTGGCAGCAATGGCGCCGGCGGCGTTTGCTTTGGCGACCCTGGCCTCCTCCGCTCGAGCCTGTTCCGCGGCGTTCGCCTCGGCGATCATCTCGTTCAGGAGGCGCTCCGTGTACTGGCGTTCAGTCTCCTGGTTCGACATTCTGCTTTCCCTTGAGATGGCGGGCAAGGTCGGAGAACGGATCGGCGGACGGACGGTCCCTGGGTGATTGCGTCAGCGCCTCATAGATCAGGGGCACCTGGCGCACCGCCATGTCGAGTTCGGCGTCGACGCCGCCCTGATAGGCGCCGAGCAGGCGGATGTCGCGGGTGTCCTCGAAGCGGGAGATCATCGACTTCAGCCGCGTCACCAGGGCTCGCTGCTCGATGTTCCAGGCCTTGCCTGCCAGCCGCGATATGGATGACAGCGGATTGACGGGCGGATAGCGGCCCTGTTCGGCGATCGCGCGGTCGAGCACGACATGGCCGTCGAGAATGCCGCGGACGGAATCGGCGACCGGATCATTGTGGTCGTCGCCGTCGACCAGCACGGAAATGATGGCGGTTATAGAGCCTTTACCTTCGGCCCCGGGGCCGGCGCGCTCGAGCAGCTTGGGCAGTTCGGTGAAGACCGAGGCGGGATAGCCGCGCGCGACCGGCGGCTCGCCGGTTCCCGTCGCCACCTCGCGCAGCGCGTGAGCGAAGCGGGTGATCGAATCCAGCACCAGAAGCACACGGTGGCCCTGGTCGCGAAAATGCTCGGCCACACGCATGGCGGTGTCGGGCGCGCGCCGGCGCATCATGGCGCTCTCGTCGCTGGTGGCGACGACGGCGACGGTCTTGGCCATGCTGTCGCCGATCGTGTCCTCGAGGAATTCGCGGACCTCGCGGCCACGTTCCCCGATCAGCGCCACGACGACGGTGTCGAACGCGTCGGCGCCGGCGAGCATGGCTAACAGCGTCGACTTGCCGACGCCGGAGCCGGCGAAAACGCCCATGCGCTGGCCAAAGCAGAGTGGCGTGAAGATGTCGATGACCTTGACGCCGGTCATGAAGGCTGTGCCGACACGCTGCCGCGCCATGGCGCCGGGCGTCGCGGCTATCGCCGCCATGTCGTCGCCCCTCATCAAGGGCGGACCACCATCGATCGCCCGGGTGAGCGCGTCGATGGCGCGGCCGCGCCACGAGGCATGCGGCGCCACCGCGAGCGGACCCCTGCGGAACACGGCATCGCCGATGCCGGCGTCGGCACTGCGTTCGAAGGGGGCGATCACAACCTCGTCACGGCTGATCTTGACGATCTCGCCGCGACGCGCGCCGGCCTGGCCGCGCTGTTCGACAATGTCGCCCAGCCGGGTGAAATCGGAAAGGCCGCGCACCTTGTAGTGCGTGGGCGTGACTTCGGTGACGAGGCCGCCGCGCTTGACCAGCCCGTCACCATCGCCGAAGCGTCTGATGACCCGCTCCAAAGCGGCAAGCCGATCTTTCGGCGCCGGCTGGAGCTGTCTTTCGGGTGCGCGGATGGTTGGCTGCTCTGACGACATGCTACGACTTCGAGCCGAGCGTCTTTATCGCCTCATCGGTGGAGGAATCGGTCTGCCGCATCAGCGCGGCGGTGTTCTCGAAGGCGCGCTGGACCATGATCAGCCGGGTCATTTCCAGCACCGGATTGACGTTGGATTCCTCGACGAAACCTTGCGCTATGCCGACATCGGAACGGTCGGTGACCGGTTCGGGCGTGCGTGCGGGCACAATGCCGGAATTGCCGTAGCGCACGAAATTCTGGCCCGGGTCGAAATTGTAGAGGCCGATCGAGCCGACGAGCTGTTCGTTCTGGCGCAGCGAGCCGTCGGCGCCCGCCTTGGGCGGGCCGTTGCGGGGATCGAGCTGGATCGGCGCGCCGCCGGCGTCGAGCACCGGGTGGCCCTCGACCGACATCAGCTCGCCATTCTCGTTCATGGAGAAGCGGCCGTCGCGAGTCATGACGGTGCCGGCCGGCGTGTCGATGGCGAACCAGGCGTCGCCCTGGATGGCGAAATCGAATGGGTTGCCGGTTTCTGTCATGGCGCCGTGAGCCCCCGACAGATAGGTCTTGCCGGAGGAAGCGAACGATACCGACTTCTGCCCTGCACCCGACACCACATCCTCGAATTTCACGCCGGTGGCGCGAAAGCCGACGGTGCTGGCGTTGGCGACATTGTCGGCGATCGTATCGAGCCGCCGCTCGAGGGCCATCTGCGCGGAGAGGGCGACGTAAAGACTGTCTCGCATGATCAGAACTTCAGTTTCTGCATGGCCATCATCAGGTCGGTGGAGATGCCCGATGTGACCGGTTTGGCGAAGAGCACGCTGATCGATGTCACGGCCGTCGAGGTCGGGTTGTTGATCTCGTACATGCTGGTGAAGCGGGTCAGGAACTTGTTCAGTTTCACGGGATCCGTGAAATCCGAGATGTCGAGCTTCTGCTCGAACAGTTGCGCCTGCTTGTCGATGTCGGCGGTGGCGAAGGAATCAGGCAGCCCCAGCGCGGTGCGCACCACGCTGGCCAGCGCGGTGTCGGCCAACACGTCGTACCAACTGGTGATGTCGGGCGCCTTGCGGTTGAAATAGAGCGCCAGCCGCACGCCCTCATTGGTTTGGCCGGCATCCTCTTCCAGCGTCTGGCGCATGTATTTGTCGACGGTCGGCTGCTGCGCCGGATTGATGGTGGTGGCATTTTCGCCGTATTGTTCGAAGTTGAGGGCCGTGGCCAGTCCCGCGTAAGCCGGGTTCGTCTGCTTGTTGGCGACACTGTTGGGGTCGCGCACGCCACCCTGCAGGACCTGCTTGATAAGGTCCTTGTTCTCCGTCGCCGAATCGAGGCCGTACGCCGCCAGCGCGTAGGTGTAGAGCCGGCTGTTCGACATCAGATCGTCGACCGACTTCACCTTGGTGATGTTGGCAAGATAGTAGGTCGTCTCGCCCTTCACATAGGCGGAATTCGGATCGAGGCCGGCGATTTGCGCCTGCGTGGCGTAGTTCTTCGCCACCAGCTGCTGCGCCTTGTTGTAGATGGTCGCATCGGCACCGTTGGCGGCGAAGTTGAAGGCGGTGACGAACGCGGCGTAGCGCTTGTCGGTGAGCTTGTTGGCGAAACTGTTGGGGTTGGAAACGCCTTCCTTGAGCGCCTTGACCATGAACGCCTTGGCGTAGTCCATGTCCCCCAGCCCGTACGCCTTCATGGCATATTTGAACAAGCGGTCGTTGTTGACGAAATCGTCGATCGATTTCACCTTGGTGATGTTGGCGAGATAATATTTGGTATCGCGATCGACCGTCGGCTGTTGCTCGATACGGTCGATCGACTTGTTGATGTCTTTGGTGATCAACTGGTAGCTGGTATAGGTACTGAGCAAGGACGCGCCTCCGGCCGAAGCTATGCCAGCACAATAAGCGCACTTCCTTGCGCGAAACTGAATCGCCAACATTCGGCCCCATGGCGGCTCCGATTCAAGCCTCACACAAGGCACGGGGGCTATCCCTTGTCCGACGTGAAATGCGGAAGGACCGGTCGTGGGCATTCTGATTGGACTTGTGGTGACGCTCGGCTGCGTCCTTGGCGGCTTCATGGCCATGGGCGGGCATCTGCACGTGCTGGTGCAGCCATGGGAAGCCGTGGTCATCTGCGGCGCCGCGCTCGGCACCTTCCTGGTCGCCAATCCGATGAAGACGGTCAAGGATACCGGCAAGGGCATTCTCGAAGCTTTCAAGCAGGCTGTGCCTAAGGAGCAGGACTATCTGGAAACGCTTGGCGTGCTGCACAGCCTGATGCGCGAGCTGCGCTCCAAGTCGCGCAGCGAGGTCGAGGCGCATATCGACAATCCGGAGGAGTCGGCGATCTTCCAGGCCTTTCCGACCGTGCTCAAGAATCACGACCTGATGAATTTCATCTGCGACTACTGCCGCATCATCATCATCGGCAATGCCCGCTCGCACGAGATCGAGGCGCTGATGGACGAGGAAATCCAGACCATCAAGTCCGACAAGATGAAGGCCTATCACGCGCTGGTCGCGGTCGGCGACGGCCTGCCGGCACTCGGCATCGTCGCCGCCGTGCTCGGCGTGGTCAAGGCGATGGGTGCGCTCGACCAGTCGCCGGAAATCCTCGGCGGCCTGATCGGCGCCGCGCTGGTCGGCACCTTCCTCGGCATCTTCCTGTCCTATGCGGTGGTCGGGCCTGTCGCCACCAAGATCAAGACGGTGCGCGAGAAGAAGAACCGCCTCTACATCATCGTCAAGCAGACGCTGCTCGCCTACATGAACGGCGCGCTGCCGCAGGTGGCGATCGAGTTCGGCCGCAAGACCATCTCCTCCTATGAGCGGCCGACCATCGACGCCGTCGAGCAGAGCACGATGAACACCGGCAGCGCCGAGAAGAAGGCCGCCTGAGCGATGCGCGACAGACCGGTGCCAAAACTGTCATGACGAGTCCGGGCAGCCCCTCGCAAGCGCGTTCGCTGATCATCGAGCGCCTGGTCGGTGACAGCGGCGAGGCCGACCAGGTCATCGACGCCGGCCGCGCCATGGCCGAACGGGCCGTACCGCTGCTGCAGAAGGCGCTCTCGAGCGAGCTTGGAACTCCCGTGAGCGTCGACCTCAGGACCGTGGAAATCAGCCGTGTCCCCGAGGCGCGTTCGCGCGCCGGCGAGACGTTCGCCATGACCGTTGTCGGCTCACCGGCATCCTCCGATGCGATGACCCTCGTCATCGACGCTGCCGCGATCGCGATCATCGTCTCGACGCTGTTCGGCGGCGACCCGGACATGCCGGTGTCGCCGATCGAGCGCGACCTGTCGCAGATCGAAGCCGATGTCTCGTCCATGGTGTTCCAGGAGGTTGCGCAGGCGCTGAACGGATCGGGGCAGCGCTCGCTCGAACTGCGGCTGCCCGCGCCGCGCGCAATGTCGGGCCTCGAGGCCAGGCGGCACGTGTTGCGCGACGGCGCCGCGATCCGCATCGTCCTCGGCATCTCGACGCCGGTCGACAGCGGCTCGATCACGGTGATGATGCCGCAGCGTATCGTGCTGGCCGGCCGCGACGGTACGGCCGGCGTCAGCGAAGACGATCACGGCACCAGCTGGCGGGCTCGCTTTTCGGAAGAGGTGATGCGCTCGACCGTGGCGCTCGAAGCCACCATGCCGCTGACGCGGCTGACGCTTGGGGACCTCGCCAATCTCGAAGTGGGCCAGGTCATCGATTTCGATGAGACGGCGCAATCACGGGCTCGCCTCGGCGCGCGCGGCCAGACGCTGTTCGTATGCGAGTTCGGCAAACTGGGGCAGAATTACACCGTCCGAATCAGGCATCCTTTCGATGCCGGGCAGGACTTCATCGATGGGCTCATGCCGGCCGGTGCCGGGCGCGCCTGAGCTTTTGGAGACGACGCATGGCCAAGACCAAGGTAGAACCAGAGCTCGACCAGCCGGACGAGCAGCTCGATCGCGCCATCGAGGAATTGCGCGGGGTCCTGCATGAGGAAGAGCAGCGCCCCGAGATGGCAGCCAGGGCCGCGGCATCGGCCAATTCCAGCGTCATCATGAATATCCCCGTCGATGTCCAGATCATCCTCGGCAGCACCGAGATGGCGGTTGCCGATCTGATGGCGCTGCAGAAGGGTTCGACGGTCGCGCTCAACCGCCGCATCGGCGAACCGGTCGATGTCGTGGTGAATGGCCGCAAGATAGCGCGCGGCGAGATCACCGTGCTCGAAAGCGACCCTTCGCGCTTCGGCATCAGGCTGACCGAAATCATCGCCGGCACGAAGGGCGCCTAGACATGGCTGGCAGGGCTTGCCGATGGCAGCGGAGGCGAAAGGCATGACAACGCCGCTGACGACCCTGACACGCGCACAGAAGGCGGCCGCCATACTGGTGGCGATGGGCAAACCGTCCGCCAGCCGCCTGCTGAAATTCTTCAAGCAGGAAGAGCTGAAGGCGCTGATCGAGGGCGCCCGGCTGCTCAGGACCATTCCACAGAGCGATCTCGAGCGTATCGTCGCCGAATTCGAGGCCGAATTCACCGAAGGCGCGGGCCTGCTCGATTCCGCCGACAGGATGGACACCATCCTCAACGAGTCGCTCTCGCCCGAAGAGATGAGCGCCATCATGGGCAACAAGAAACCGGAGGCTGCGCCCGAAGGGCCGCCGCCGATCTGGCCCGATCTCGAAAAGCTCGAACCCGCGCGGCTCGGCGCCTTCCTCGCGGGCGAACATCCGCAGACGGCGGCCATGGTGCTGTCGAAACTGGCGCCGCAGGCGGCGGCGAGCGTGCTTTTGACGCTGACGAAGCCAATGCGTGGCGAAATCATCAAGCGCATGGTGACGATGGCCAACGTTCCGGCCGCCGCCACCAGGATCGTCGAGAACAGGCTGCGCGCCAGCGTGCTGTCGGACACCTCGACCAAGGACACGTCGGCCGGGCAGGCGCGCGTCGCCAGCGTGCTCAACGAGTTGGAAAAGCCCCTGCTCGACGAGGTCATGCAGGATCTCGAAGCCGCCGGCACGCCCGACCTCGACGGTGTTCGGGCCCGGCTGTTCGCTTTCGACGACCTGCCGCTGCTCACCCAGAAGGCGCGCGTGCTTTTGTTCGACGGGCTGTCGACCGAGCTTGTCACGCTGGCGCTGCGCGGCACGTCGGCGGCACTGGCCGAAGCGGTGCTGTCGGCGATCGGCGCCCGCTCCCGGCGCATGATCGAGGCCGAACTCGGGCAAGGGTCGGAGGGTGTCCCCGCCGCCGACATCATGGCGGCACGCAAGACGATCGTGACCACCACCATCCGGCTGTCGCGCGAAGGCGCATTCGAACTTCCCTCGACGCAGAACGCCGCCTAAGGCATGTCCGACGCCGTCGACAAGGATTCGAAAACCGAAGAGGCGACGGAAAAGAAGATCCGCGACACCATCGAACAGGGCAAGTTGCCCCATTCGAGGGAAACCGCGATCCTGGCCTCCTTTGTCGCCATACTGGTGTTTACCGTCTTCTATGCCAAGGACGCCATCGTCGAGCTCGGCATGTTCCTGTCGATGTTTCTCGAGAAGCCCGAGGCCTGGCCGATGGACACCGAGACCGATGTCATCGACCTCTACAAGATCGTGATGCTGGAAGTCGGCCGCGCCGTGCTCAGCCTGCTGGTGCTGCTGACCGTTGCCGGCATCGGCGCCTCGGTGCTGCAGAACATCCCGCAATTCGTCGGTGAGCGGATCAGGCCGCAGATGTCACGCATCTCGATCGTCAAGGGCTGGAACCGGATGTTCGGCGCCCAGGGCTGGGTCGAATTCCTGAAGTCCCTTGCAAAAGTCGGTTTTGCCATCGCCGTGCTCGCCTTCACGCTGTCGGAGGATCACCGCAAGCTGCTTGCCGGGATGATCACCAATCCGGTCGCTTTCGGCCTCGTCATCCGCGGCATCGCCGTCGACATACTGGTGGCGATCGTCTTCGTCATGGGACTGATCGCGGCGGTCGACATCGTCTGGTCGCGCTTCCACTGGAGGCAGGACCTGCGCATGAGCAAGCAGGAGGTCAAGGACGAGTTCAAGCAGTCAGAGGGCGACCCGATCGTCAAGTCGCGGCTGCGTTCATTGGCCCGCGACCGGGCGCGCAAGCGGATGATGACGGCAGTGCCGCGCGCGACGCTTGTCATCGCCAACCCGACCCACTTCTCGATCGCGCTGAAATATGTGCGCGACGAGGATTCGGCGCCGCTGGTGGTGGCGAAGGGGCAGGATCTCGTGGCGCTCAAAATTCGCGAAATCGCCAAGGAACATAACATCCCGATCTTCGAGGACGTGGCGCTCGCCCGCTCCATGTACAAGCAAGTTTCGGTCGATAATGTGATCCCGTCGCAATTCTACCAGGCCGTCGCCGAACTGGTGCGGATCGTCTACTCGAAAAAGGCTGAGCGCAGACAGATTTCATGAACCGCCAACCGCACGCAAAATCCCGCGAGATCATCGTCGCCAGCGCCATCGAACAGGTGGTGGTGGAACTCAGACTGATCGACGTCGCCGACTATATCGCCTTCATCCGGCTGGAGCATTTCGCCTGCCTGTCGGATCTGGTCGATTCAGCGGCGGAGCTGTTCTTCATGCCGGGTACGCTGAGGCTCGGCCATGGCGGCGAAGCGCATGTCGACTGGAGCGGCAGCCCGCGCATCGTGCTCGACCTGGAGCTCAGGCCACCCGGCGTGACCGTCTATTTCCAGCTGACGCTGAGCGAGACCGGCAACACGGTCGTGGTCAACTACGTGTCGTTTGAAAAACCGGGCGAAGACCCCCAGCATAATACGGCGCTGCTGGAGGCTGTGATTGAACAGGCCCGCATCCGCAAGGTCGAAGCTCTTACTCGATAAGCCCCAGCCGCAGCGCCTTGGCGACCGCCTGGTTGCGGTTGACGGCATTGAGCTTCTGGGTCGACTGGGTGAGGTATTGGTTGGCGGTATGCACCGATAGTTTCAGCAGCCGCGCGATCTCCTCGCTGGTGTTGCCGTTGGCGGTCAGCTTCAGGCATTCGAGCTCGCGCTTGGAGATCGAGCGCATTCTTCCGGCATCGCCCGGACGCATGCGCGCGACGGCGGCGAACAGCGAGAAGCAGCGAGCGTGGATTTCGTAGAGCGCATCCTGCGGCAGCGCGATCTCCGATCCCAGGAAGACGACGAGCCCGCATTGGCCGCGATCGGCATGGACGGGAAAGGCAATGCCGCTCGATCCGGGTGTCAGCGGCGCCATCTGTCCGGTCCAGGCGAGACTGCCGAACATGCCGGCCATGGCCGCCACGCCATCATCCGTCCACCAGCGCGGCTCGGTCGAAATCCGGCTATGGCGCACGATCTCCTCGCCATTGGCGCCCGAAATGAACTTCGTCGCCACCGCGGTGCCGGGATAATCGGAATCAAAGCACGGGACCAGCCGGGCGCGCTCGGGCGACGGGCTGACGAAGAACAGGCCGAAGGCCGAGGCGTTGATGTCGACTGATATCCAGCGGCAGCGGCGCACCGCATCGGGAATGGTGACGGCGTGATGCGTTTCGGAGCCAAGCGAGAAGGCGCCGAAAGGGCTGCGCTGCTCGTTGAAAAGGGCTTCCGCGGCGTCCTTGATGTCGGCGTGTTTCAAATGATGCCACTCCTGATCGCCGTGGCGATGGCCATCGCACGGTTCGAGGCCGCGAATTTCTGGATGGCGTGGGTGATGTAGCTGTTGACAGTGTTGGAGGAGACGCCAAGGATGACCGCCACCTCGTCGGTGGTCTTGCCTTCCGAAACCCAGAACAGGCATTCGCGCTCGCGGTCCGACAGCGGATCCTGCATGGCGGCGGCGGCGATCAACTGCGGAATATGCGAGAGCGCGTAGCAGCATTTCAGCTGCGCCCTCATCAGCGCCGGCTGGTCGATCCGGCCGGCGGCCGCCGCCGAGAACAAGGCGAACAGGCGCTGACGGCCGACATTCAGCCGCAGTGAATAGATCTCGGCATGGCCGAGCACGTCGAGGAGCCGGGCTTCTTCGCCCGAGACCAGCCCGTCGGCCTCCGGCGCCTGGGCCGCCACCAGCGGTGTCGGACGGATACCGGGTGCCGTGGTGAGCGGTCCCTGGGCAAGGCCGGCGATCAGCCGCTTGCCGATCAGCTCGATGACGTCGAAGATCCAGTTCGAGGAGACGATACGCGCATCGTTGCGGTCCTGGTCATGGACGATGGCGACCAGCATGTAGCTGTCGGCGCCGATCTCGGCGGTCAGCTCCATGAAGAAGCTGGTGAGATCACCGCGCGACGTCAGGCGCGAGCCTAATGTGTCGGATTGAAGAGGCGCGGCGGGACTGCTCATCTGCTGCTTTTGGCCGGAATCGGTTCTGATGTCCGGTTGCTGGAGAGCCAGCCGCCGAACTCGAAAACGCGTTACTTTTACGAGACACACACGAGGCGCGGGGCCGCGCCCAACCAGACGGAATCCATTCAGGGAACGCGAAGACGTCCGCGTCTGGCGCCGGAAAAATCCGGAACGTGAGACTTTGGGTGGTCGCCGCGCCCCCCGAGGACCGGCTGATTCGGGTCTAATCTACCCGCAGATGAATCTGACATCAAACGCGATTTGACAAAATCGAATCTGGGGGACTCTGCCTGCGACTCAGCGGCCGGTTTCCGTGCCTTTCCATGGCGGGAACGTCGAGCCGCACGGGCCGGCCATGGCGTTTGCGATGGCCTCATGGGGTGCCGGTGGATGCAAAAAAGGGCGGCTGACGCCACCCTTCCTTTGTCCGTCTTCCGCGCAGCCGGCTGCGTTCCCTGGACGACGATCTACCGGTCCTCGAAGCCGGTCAGCACGCCGACGGCATTGATGCCGATCTCCTCGACGGCATAGCGGCCTTCCTGGACGAACAGCGTCGGCAGGCCGAGCTTGGCGATGCGCCGGCCGATCTTGGGATAGTCTGATGTCTTCAGCTTGAACTGGCTGATCGGGTCCTTCTCGAAAGTGTCGACGCCGAGCGAGACGACGACGATGTCGGGCGCGTAGGCGGCGAGCCTGGCGCAGGCGTCTTCCAGTGAGACGTTCCAGGCGTCCCAGCCGGTGCCGAACGGCATGGGATAGTTGATATTGAAGCCTTCGCCGGCGCCGGCGCCACGCTCGTCGGCATGGCCGAGGAAGAACGGGTACTCGACCATCGGATCGCCGTGCAGGTTGATCACCTGCACGTCGGCGCGGTCATAGAAGATCTCCTGCGTCCCGTTGCCGTGGTGATAGTCGACGTCGAGGATCGAGACGCGTTTGGCGCCCTGGTCGCGGAACCATTGCGCGGCGACCGCCGCGTTGTTGATGTAGCAGTAGCCGCCCATGAAGCCGGCCCCGGCATGGTGGCCGGGCGGTCGGCAGAGCGCAAAGGCCGCTCTCTCGCCGTCCTTGACCAGGCCGGCGGCGGTCCGCGCCACGTCATAGGATGATTTGATCGCGGCCCAGGTGCCCTCGACGAAGGTGGCGCCGCCGTCGAAGGAATAATAGCCGAGCAGGGCGTCGATGCGCTTGGGCGGCACGTCGCCACGCAGGCCGCGCGTCGGCCAGGTGAAGGGCATCGCCGTACCCGTGTGGCCCTCGGCGATCCATTGCGGCCAGACGGTCGGCAGGAAGTCGATATAGTCTGACCTGTGGACGCGCTTGGCCGCGGCAAGGTCGTGCTCGACCGGTGCGATGATCGCGCCGAGCTTCTCGCTTTCGACCCGCGCCTTGATGAACTCCGCCCGCGAGGGCTTTTCGAAGCCGGGCACGATGGCTGAGGTAACCAGTTCCATCTGGCCGGCATGGCCGGCGTGAAGCGGCGAATAGACAGTCTTCATAAGGTTCCTCTCGAAATGCGAAATTAATCAAGATTGAGATAGGGGGTCACCAAGGCGAGCCACATGACTTCCACATCGTCCTCGATGAGGTCGAACGTCCTGCGATCTTTTTTCAGCCCCACAAGGCGGCAGACGTGCCCGACCTCCATCATCAGCACGCCGAGCCGGCTGGCGATCTTGTCTTCAAGGGCCGGGTTCACATGCCGCAGCCATGCGGCGTAGAGGGCGATGATCTGGTCGTCATATTCGTTCTGGATCGGCCGCAGGTCGGCATTGCCCGAAATGGCCTCGATCACCGGCATCAGGGTGGCGTTTTCGAGGTAGAGCTTCGAGGTGTCGATGAAGAGCTTGCGCACTTCACGCCGAAACTCTTCCCGGTTGGTCGGCGGGGCGACCTTGATGCGCCGCGCGATCACTTCGGGAAAGGATGACAGCCAGCGCCTGGCGAGGTCCAGAAGAATGGCTTCCTTGTTGGGAAAGTACTGGTAGACCGAACCGACCGACAGGCCGGCGCGCTGCGCGATGGCGAGCGTCGTCGGCGTCTTGGTTCCTTGCTCCCGCGTCAAGATCAGCGCGGCGTCGAGAATCCTGTCGACCACCTTGCTGGACCGTTGTTGCCGCGGCTGCTTGCGCGGTTCAAGCGCTATCCTGGTTTTGCGGTCGAGACTGCGCTTCACTGCTTGATGCCCTCGTTCCCCGCCTGGTCCCAACACAGGCGGAGCGTGCTGTCCACAATACATTCTAAATCCGGCATGTTGACAAACGCGAATAATCAGTCGCATTCTTTTATCCACACTGTCTCTCGGGATAACAAGGGGAATCTCGAAGACAGCGCGCCGGCATCATTCGTTGTCCGATAGCCCACGCTCCGTGGTGTGGCGGGTCGTTGGGCACGAGCTTTGCCGGTCTCAGTCAGTCGTCAAAAGCGCGGAGTCGCGATGTCGGTCACGGGTGCGGGTCATAGTGCGGATCTGATTGTCCTCAACGGTCGTGTGCTGACCATGGACAATGACAATCCCGCCGCCGAAGCCGTTGCCGTCAAGGACGGCGCCATCATCGCCATCGGCAGCAGCACCTCTATCGAAGAGTTCAAGGGACCGGCTACCAAGGTCATCGATGCGCTTGGCGGATCAGTCCTGCCCGGCTTCATCGAAGCCCACATGCATCTGTTTTCCGGCGCCGCCGAGCTCGCCCATCTGCAACTGGCTGGCGTGCATGGGTTCGAGGCGCTGCAGAAGGCGATCCGCGACTATGCAGCGACGCACCCCGACGCGCGGATGCTGGTTGGCCAGAGCGTCGACTACACCGTGCTCGACGACGAGCGGGTGACGCGTCACCATCTCGATGCGATCCTGCCGGACCGGCCTTTCGTCATGGCCGCCCCCGACCACCATACGATGTGGGCCAACACCAAGGCGCTTGAACTGGCCGGCATCCTCAATGGGCGCACGCTTGGGCCGGGCAATGAGATCGTCATGGGCGACGATGGCCTGGCAGCGGGCGAATTGCGCGAAGGCGAGGCCTTCGGCCCGGTTCTCGACCTTGCCGGCGAAGGCCGCGTGCGGCTGGGCCTGGCGACTGGCGGCGAGCCCGACCCGATGCCGTCGGCGGAAGAACGGGCTTTCGACCGCGACATCATGCGGCGCGGGCTTGCCTGGTGCGCGCGCCACGGCATCACCTCGATCCAGAACATGGACGGCAACCTCTACCAGCTCGAACTGCTGGCCGAGATCGAGGCCGAGGAAGGCCTGCCATGCCGCGTGCGGATGCCTTTCCACTACAAGAATTTCATGACGCTCGACATGCTCGGCAAGGCCTCCGTCATGGCCGAACGCTACGACAGCGAGTGGCTGTCATCGGGCATGGTCAAGGTGTTCTACGACGGAGTGCTCGATTCCTGGACGGCGGTCATGATCGAGCCTTATGCCGATCGGCCCGACTGGGTCGGCGAGCCATTGTTCACGCCGCAGCAGTTCATCGATCTGGCAGTCGCCATCGACAGGCGCGGGCTGCAGATCGCGGTGCACTCGATCGGTGACGGCGCGGTGCGCGCCGTGCTCGACGGCTACGAGGCGGCGCAGAAGGCCAATGGCAAGCGTGACAGCCGGCATCGCGTCGAACATATCGAGGTTACCACCGCCGCGGACGTACCACGTTTTGCCGAACTCGGCGTCATCGCTTCCATGCAGCCGCCGCATCCGCCCGGCGCCATGGATTTTCCGCTGGAGCCGACAGTGTCGCGCATCGGGCCGGCCCGCTGGCCGCTCAGCTATGCCTGGCGGACGTTGAAGGATGCCGGCGCCCATGTCGTGTTCGCGTCGGACTGGCCGGTATCGCCGATCGATCCGATCCTGGGCATCAAGGCGGCAGTGCTGCGCAAACCGTGGGCAGAAAGCGACCCGGACCAGAGCTTCTCGCTGCATGAATCGATCGCCGCCTACACGGTCGAGGGCGCCTACGCGGAATTCGCCGAGCACCGCAAGGGCATGCTGAAATCAGGCTACATGGCGGATCTGGTGGTGCTGTCGGCCGATATCGAGAAGACGGCGCCGGCCGATCTGCACAAGCTGCGGCCGGTGACGACGATCTGCGGCGGCAAGATCACCTATCAGGCCTGACAATGGCATGAGGCTTGCTGTCGAATGACTGACTGAACTGTGATTCAATGCCGGGCTTGCCAACCTACCGGCCATGTGGTCACATCCAACAGGGGACAAACTCCGCCAGCAAGAGCGGGGTCAACAGTGAGGCGTAATCGTGCCGGACAAACCGGATCGGAATGCGATTGAAGTAGTAAACGTCAGCAAAATTTTCGGATCGGGTGAAGGGCAGGTCGCTGCCCTCGACAAGGTCTCGGTGTCCATCCGCGAAAACGAGTTCTTCACGCTGCTGGGACCGTCAGGCTGCGGCAAGACCACCTTGCTGCGGCTGATCGCCGGCTTCGACTTTCCAACCGCCGGCGAGATCCTGCTCTACGGCCAGGACATCGCGCCATTGCCGCCCTTCAAGCGGCCGGTCAACACCGTCTTCCAGTCCTACGCGCTGTTCCCGCACATGACGGTCGCCGACAATATCGGCTTTGGCCTGGAAATGCTGGGCAAGCCGAGAGCCGTGATCAAGGCGCGCGTCGCCGAGATGTTGAAGCTGGTCAAGATGGAAGCGCTGGCCGGTCGTCGCACCGGCCAGATTTCCGGCGGCCAGCAGCAGCGCGTGGCGCTGGCCCGGGCGCTGGCGCCGCAGCCGAAGGTGCTGTTGCTCGACGAACCACTCTCGGCGCTCGACTACAAGCTGCGCAAGGAGATGCAGATCGAACTGAAGCGGCTTCAGCACGAGACCGGCATCACCTTCATCTTCGTCACCCACGACCAGGAAGAAGCGTTGACCATGTCGGACCGCATCGCGGTGATGTCGTCGGGCAAGATCCTGCAGGTCGGCTCGCCTTGGGACATCTACGACAAGCCGGCGGAACGCTTCGTGGCCGACTTCATCGGCGAAACCAATTTCCTCACCGCCGCCATCTCGGGCGTCGGCAGTGGCAAGGCGCGCGCGACGCTCAAATCCGGTACCACCATCGAGGCGACCGTTGCCGAAGGCTTTCAGCCGAAGGACAACGCCACCGTGGTGGTGAGGCCCGAGCATGCCAAGCTGACCAAGGACAAGGGCGACCTGTCGGGCACGGTCGAGAACATCGTCTATTTCGGCACCGACACGCATATCCATGTCCATCTCGACAGCGGCGAGGCCTTCACCGTGCGCCAGCAGAACACGCGCAGCGCGGGCTGCGGTTTCGAGCGCGGCGACAAGGTCGGCATCATCGTCGGCAACGACGCCGCGCAAGTGCTGAGGGACTGATGGCGACCGCGGAAGAAGTCGCCAAGGCAGCGGAACGGCGCGATGTCCGTGACCGCTGGCTTTTGTCAGCGCCGGCGCTGCTGGTCATTCTGTTTGCCGCGACCGGCCCGTTGCTGATCGTGCTGGTCTATTCGTTCCTGACCCCCGGCGCCTATGGCGACGTGAAATGGCAATTCTCGGCCGATGCCTGGACGTCGGTATTCCTGGAACGTGATATTTTCGACGATACGCTGTCGCTCGCGGCGGCGCATGTCACCATCTTCTGGCGCTCGATCAAGCTTGCGGTGGTGACGACGCTCGCCACGCTGGCGCTCGGTTTCCCAACCGCCTATTTCATGGCCACGCGTAGTGAGAAAACACGCGACCTCTGGCTGTTCCTGATCACCATCCCGTTCTGGACGAACCTGTTGATCCGGACCTTCGCCGTGCTGCAGATCATCCGCAACGAAGGCATCGTCAACACCATCCTTCTGAAGCTCGGCATCGTCTCGGCGCCGATCCAGATCCTCTATACCGACACGGCGATCCTGATCGGCATGGCCTATGTCTACCTGCCGCTGATGGTGCTGCCGATCTACGCCAGCATGGAGAAGCTCGACTTCCGGCTGGTCGAGGCGGGTTACGATCTCTACGCGACGCGCTTCAAGGTGCTGCGCAAGATCATTTTTCCGCTGGTCAAACCCGGCGTCATCGCCGGCTCGATCCTGGTCTTCATTCCGGCGCTCGGCGCCTATGTGACGCCGAGCGTCCTCGGCGGCGGCAAGAACATGATGCTGTCCAACCTGATCGAATTGCAGTTCGGACAGGGCCGCAACTGGCCGCTCGGCTCGGCCCTGTCGATCACGGTGATGATCATCGTCATGGCGGCGCTGCTTGCCTATGTGCGCAATGCCGGCAAGTCAGGGGTGCGGCATGGCTAGCAACTTCTCCATCAAGCACCAGCCGGGCTTCACCGCGATCGCGGCGACATGCTTCATCGTGCTCTACCTGCCGATTTTCGTGCTGGTGGTCTATGCCTTCAATGCGGCAAGCTCGACCTCGGAGTGGGGCGGCTTTTCGCTGAAATGGTTCCAGTCGGCATACCAGAACACGCAAGTCATCGATGCGACGCTGCGCTCGTTCCAGATCGGCGCCATCGCGGCGGTGCTGTCGACCATCTTCGCCACCATGGCCGCGCTCGCCACCACGCGCACGGCGTCCTATCCCGGTCTCACCTTCAAATACGCGGCGATCAACCAGCCGCTGATGGTGCCCGAGATCGTCACCGGCGTGGCGCTGTTGATCTTCTTCTCGCGCATCAAGATCTTCACCGGCTATTCCGGCATCGGCTATCTGGTCGCCGCGCATACGGCGTTCTGCATTCCCTTTGCCTATCTGCCGATCCGGGCGCGGCTGGAGAACATGGACCTAACGCTGGAACGCGCCGCGGCAGATCTCTACGCCACGCCGTGGAAGACCTTCCGCCGCATCACGCTGCCGCTTTTGTGGCCCGGCATCCTGGCCGGGCTGATGCTGGCCTTCGTCATCTCGCTCGATGACGTCGTCATCACCGAATTCGTCAAATCGGGCGGCCAGGACACGCTACCCACCTACATGCTCGGCCAGATCCGCCGCGGCATCACACCCGAGATCAACGCGATATCGACCGCCTTCCTGCTGCTTTCGGTCGCGATCGTCACGTTGTTTTTCTTCGTCAGCAGGAAACGAGACTGAACCTGAAATGGGAGTTAGAACGATGAACTGGAAGACAACGGCGAGCGCCATGGGGTTGGCGCTGCTCGCTTCGACGGGCCTTGCCCGCGCCGATGGCGTGCTCAACATCTACAATTGGGGCAACTACACCAGTCCCGACGTGATCAAGAAGTTCGAAGCTAAATACAACGTCAAGGTCACGATCACCGACTACGATTCCAACGATACGGCGCTGGCCAAGGTCCGCCAGGGCGGCACCGGCTTCGACATTGCCGTGCCGTCGCAGACCTACGTGCCGATCTGGATCAAGGAGGGCCTCGTCCAGGAGACCGACCCGGGCCAGATGGAGAACGCCAAGAACATCGCGCCCGAATGGGCCAATCCCGACTTCGACCCCGGCCGTAAATACACTGTTCCGTGGGCCTGGGGCACGATCGGCGTCGTCGTCAATACCGATGCCTACAAGGGCCCGGCCAACACCTGGGGCATCATCTTCAACACGCCTGACGAACTGAAGGGCAAGACCAACGTCGTGCCGGAGATGGGCGACGTGATGTTTGCCGCGATCAAGTATGTCGGCGGCCAGCAGTGCACCAACGACAAGGCGGTGCTGAAGAAGGTGCGTGATCTCCTGGTGGCGGCCAAGCCGAACTGGATCGCCATGGAATACAACACCATCGAGAAGATGGGCGCCGGCGACTTCAAGGCAACCAGCGACTGGAACGGCTCGGCGCTGCGCCAGCGCCTGGCCAATCCGGCCATCCACTTCAACTATCCGAAGGAAGGCTACGGCCTGTGGAGCGACAACGTCGTCGTCCTGAAGGAAGCCAAGAACGTCGAGAACGCCAAGCTGTTCCAGAACTTCATCATGGATCCGGAAAACGCGGCGGGCCTCTCGGCCTTCCATCGTTACGCCAACGCCATCACCGGTTCGGACAAGTATATGCCGGCCGACATGAAGGACGCTCCGGAAGTCGTCATCCCGGCAGACGCCAAGCCGCTTGGTGAACTGCAGCAGATGTGCGCGCCAGAGACGCAGGAGCTCTACACCAAGATCTGGACCGAACTGCAGAAGTAATCGCTGCATGACGAACCCGGCGGCGGATGCCGCCGGGCTTTTTCTTTCCGGGAATGGCCTTTCATGCACTCCTATCGCAACAGCGATCCGCGGCCGCCGATCATGCAGGGCTCGCCGCCCGCAATGGTGCCGCCGAAGCTCGATTGGGACAGGCCGCCATGGAGCCGCTGGGCCTTCCAGCACATCAGGGAAATTCTGCCGACCGCCGAAGTCTGGCGCGGCACTGGTCACCGCCACCGTCTCGAACGCGCCGAGGTCGATCTCGACAGGTTGGCGGTCGAGGACAGCGAGGGCAGGCCTTCGACGCTCGCCGGCTTGCTCGACGAGACCTATACGGACGGCTTCCTGGTGCTCAAGGACGGCAGGATTGCCTATGAGCGCTATTTCAACGGCTTGGACGAGCGCACGCTGCATCTGTCGCAGTCGATGGCTAAGTCGGTCACCGGCTCGGTGTTCGGCATATTGGCCGGGCGCGGCCTGATCGATCCGGCCAGGCCGGTCACCGATTATTTGCCGGAGCTTGGCGCCACCGGCTGGGCCGGCGCCAGCGTCCAGCATGTGCTGGACATGACCACCGGCGTGCGGTTCTCCGAGGAATATACCGACCGCTATTCCGACATCGGTCAGGTCGATGTCGCCACCGGCTGGAAGCCGGTGCCACCGGGCAGCGATCCGGATTTCCGCTGGCCCTCGCACATGTTCGAGCTGATCCTGGGCTTGAAAGAGACGGTGCGTCCGCACGGCGCTCAGTTCGAGTACCGCTCGATCGAGACGGATGTGCTCGCCTTCATCATGGAGCGGGTGACCGGCAAGCGGCTGGCGCAACTGGTTTCCGAGGAACTCTGGCAAAAGCTCGGCGCCGACGAAAGCGCCTGCTTCACCGTCGACAGCGCCGGCTATGCGCTGGCCGATGGCGGCTTCAACGCGACGCTGCGCGACTACGCCCGCTTTGGCCAGCTGATCCTCGACAATGGCGGCGGCATCGTGCCTGCCGACTGGATCGAGGCGACGCGCACTGGCACGCATGGTCCGGATTTCTCTGCCAGCCTGCCCGATGGCAGCTACCGCAACCAGTTCTGGATCGAGAATTCCAGGTCGCGGGCACTGATGTGCCGGGGTGTGTTCGGGCAGTTGATCCACATCGACTGGAACACCGGAACGGTGGTTGTGAAGCTGTCGACGTACCCGGATTTCAGCAACATGGCCTATTCCGTGGCAACGCTGAAGGCCGTGCACGCCATCGCCGCGGCGCTCGCCTGAACCTCAAGAAAGAAAAGACTGGGAGGAAACGCCATGACCGGCAAGACCGCGTTCGAGACCCGCTACGGCTTCCGCCGCAACGAGGTGCTGCTCGGCAACTGGCGCGAGAACCCGTTCAACCGGTGGTCATTCCAGAATCTCGGCGAACTGGTGCCGACGGCACGCGTGGCTGCGTCACCGGGCGTCGTTGAAGCTCCTGTGCGGGATTTGGGCGGCTTGCTCGGCGAAAAGGTTTCGGTTGCCGGTGCGCCAGAGACGGTGGCCGAATTTCTCTTGCGCTCCAGCACCGACGCGCTGACGGTGATGAAAGGCGGCAAGGTCATAGGTG
>NZ_RZSJ01000209.1:0-9395 GCF_003998025.1 Mesorhizobium sp. M8A.F.Ca.ET.021.01.1.1 | reverse complement strand
CGCACGCAGTGTTTGTTGGGCACGTCGGCGTACCAGGCCGCCCCTTCGGCATCGAGGCAGATGCCATCGGGATATCCGTCTAGCGCGGCCCAGACGCGCCGATTGGACATAGTGCCGTCGGCGGCGATGTCGAAACCGGTGAGCCGGCTGGCATGGGATTCGGCGATGATCAGCGTCTTGTTGTCGGGCGTCACCGCCATGCCATTGGCGAAGGCGATGCTGTCAGCCACTTGGCCGATCGTGCCCTCCGGCGTGATCAGCACGATGGTGCCGGGGCCGAAATGCTCGCCGGCAGCCGGCGCCGGCCCGCCGCCATTGACATAGATGTTGCCGCGTCCATCGACGACGATCTCGTTCCATGGGCTTTTGGAGAGGGCTCGCAGATCGGCATGGGTGACGAGCGAGCCATCGGCTTCCTGCCGCAACAGCAGGCCTTCGCGGCCCGCGATCACCAGCAGCCGGCCATCCGGCAGCCAGTCGATGGAGTAGGGCAGCACGGCCGGGATGGTGAGCATGACCTCGCTCTTGCCGCCTTCGTCCACAGCGATGATCTCGCCGGTGCCCCAGTTGCAGACCCACAGGCGTCCGTCATGCCAGCGCGGCGATTCGCCGAAGGCGAGACCGGTGGCAATGAGACGCTGGGGAAGCGGGTGAAGAGCGTGGTTCTGCATAGCGAGGAACTCCTTGTTGGACGACGGCTTGCAAGACGGCGTCGTCTCATCAAGGACGGGCGGGGGATGGGTGTCCCGACTTCAGCGTCAGCATTTTCGTTGGCCGGAACGCTGCCCCTCACTTTGAGGTCCCGATAGCTCAGGTTTGAATTCCTATATCCCATTGTGCTGCCGATATTGTTTCGTCACAATAACCCGTGGGAAGTTTTTCCTAGCACTTAGGGATTTTTGAATGTTTGGCTTTTTCTCCAGAATATCCAAGAGAATCGCCCAGGCTTCGTCTGGTGTCCAGTCTCCAGCAGCGAGGCATGCATCGAGACCCCGGTTCTTGTTGCCGGTGATCGTGCCCCGGTCGATCGTAGATGAGGCGAACGAAGAACCTTTCGAAGTCGTCTTCGCTGTTGAGAAGTTCATCCAAAGCATGGTTTCCGAGGGGCTTTACCGTAAATGGGAGATTAACCCGAAGGCGATGCAGGTCTCCCATGCTGATTTGTATTCGGCGGAGGTAAAGAACGGTGGCCATAGTCAATTCATCCATAATGCCGGCGAGGAGTTCGACGCTATGGTTGCAAACGCCCGCGCGGCTCTGACGGCCATTGGCGCAAAAGGGCAATTGGCGGCTCTCGAAAAGATGTCCACCTGGGTCGCCGATCACCCTGACGAGGCCGAAGAACAGACTGGCTTCGAGGGCGGCCGCGACGATTTTCTCGATACACTTGACCATGCGTTCTACGACGCCGACGAAGCTTCACCAATGATCGAGCTGTTGGCGCGCTGGATCGTGTCCTGGCCTGACCTGCGAGTTGTCGAAGACGAGACCTTCGATGAGGCCATACTTCAGTTGGCAATGGCCAATCCTCGTCGTGAACCTCGGCTCCTCCATCAATCGATCGCCGAGCTGGTCGGTCAGATGATCAGCGCTCGGAACGTGGGAGTCAGTCTCGCTTGCGCCAATGCAACGCCGCCGGAGGTCAGATTGTTGCTGGGCATGGCCAGGATGCTGGATGTCGATGGCGAGAAGCAATTGGTTTTTCAACTCCGGACCAATTCGAATGAGCCTCGCCTGTGCGTTGCAACGGGCAGCCACGCAGCATTTTATGAGTGCATACCTCCAGAGGCACCAGCGATTATTCGCCCCGGTGAAAACCTATTCACAGCCGGCGCGCCGCGCGTTGGCCGCAGGCTCGGGTACGCGGACGGGCAAATGGTAGCAAAAGTGATTGAGCTAGCGGAGGAGTATCATGCGCCGGTTGCCGTCGATCTTCTGTTGCGAAAGATTGGGGTCGATCCGACCAAGGCTATCGTTTCGGCGAATTCGGTCGTTCAGCGTGCGGAGGGGCCGGTTGTGAATTGGGTGGTGATGGCTGGTGGTCACGCTTTTCTCTTCCAGTCGTACCCGGATCGTGGCGTGCTGCTCCGCGGCGACCACGAAGAAAGTCTTGCGGAGGTTCATCGAAATGAGCTTCAGGAGTATTTTGACCTCACCGCGGCAGCTGGCGAATAAATTGTTCGTGGTGGATCCGAGCAGGCCCTTCAGCTGCCATTGCTTACTCGAGAAGAACACTTCATCGGCGTGGCGGCGCTGAGCGATGCCACTTGCCGGTGCCGCTCTGCTCGACGACCAGCACGGGTCGCCATCGCGGCGAAAGCTGGCGACAAACTCGCGCCGCCGATTGTCGCGTTGCGGGCAGGGGGTGTTTCCGCTATTGAGGCCGGACCTGAAACAGGGACCGCCCCCAGCCCATGAGCCTTGTCGACACGGTCAAGAACGCGTTCGTACCGATCCATCGCGAAGGCTATCCCTTCATCGCGGCCTTTGGCGCGGCGACGCTGTTCCTCGGCTATTTCTCCTCGATCCTGTTCTGGGTCGGCCTGATCCTGACCGCCTGGTGCGTCTATTTCTTCCGCGATCCCGAGCGCGTCACGCCTGTCGACGATCGCCTGGTGGTAAGCCCCGCCGACGGCATCATTTCGGCGGTGGGGCCTGCCGTGCCACCGCGCGAGCTTGGCCTCGGCAATGTCGAGATGACCCGCATCTCCGTGTTCATGAACGTCTTTTCCTGCCACGTGAACCGCTCTCCGGTGCGCGGCCGCATCGCCAAGATCGAGCATCGCCCTGGAAAGTTCCTCAATGCCGAACTGGATAAAGCGAGCACCGAAAACGAGCGCAATGGGCTGGTCATCGAGAGCCCCAACGGTACGGTGGCGGCAGTCCAGATCGCCGGCCTGGTGGCGCGCCGCATTGTCTGCTGGACCGAGGCCGGCGCTTCGATCGGCACCGGCGAGCGTTTCGGCCTGATCCGTTTCGGCTCGCGTGTCGACGTGTTCCTGCCTTTGACCGCCACGCCGCGCGTTGCCGTCGGCCAGACGGCCGTCGGCGGCGAAACGGTGCTGGCCGAATTCGGCGGCATCGCCGGCACGCCCCTCGTACGGATTTCCTGACCGGTGGGCACGCAGTATAAAAAATTCGAGGCCCATGCCAGCGGCGGTCCCCGCATCCGCGAGATCCCGATGCGCATGGTGCTGCCCAACCTCGTCACCGTGCTTGCCATCTGCGCCGGCCTGTCCGGCATCCGCTTTGCCTTCGAAAACCGCTTTGAAACCGCCGTTGTCATGGTGCTGCTTGCCGCCTTCCTCGACGGCATCGACGGTCGCCTGGCACGAATGCTGAAAGCCACCTCCAAATTCGGCGCGCAGATGGATTCGCTGGCCGACATCGTCAATTTCGGTGTCGCGCCAGCGCTGGTGCTTTATGCCTTCCTGCTCGACCGTGCCGGCTCGCCGGGCTGGATCGCGGCACTTTTGTTCGCGATCGCCTGTGGTTTGCGGCTGGCGCGCTTCAACGTGCTCGACGACGAGAAGGCCGAGCGCCCGATATGGCAGAGTGAATATTTCGTCGGTGTGCCGGCGCCTGCTGGCGCCGTGCTGGTGATGCTGCCGCTCTATCTCTATTTCCTGCGCCTTGGGGCGGAGCCCAGCCGGCCGGCCGCCTTCGTCGCCACCGGCTTCACCATCCTGGTCGCCTTCCTGCTGGTCAGCCGGTTGCCGGTCTATTCCGGCAAGAGCGTCAAGATCCCTGGCGACAGGGTGCTGCCGGTCATCCTCGCCGTCGTGCTCTATATCCTCCTGCTGATGACCTATCCCTGGTACACGCTGACGGCATCGGTCGCGGGCTATCTGATCTTCCTGCCGTTTTCCGTGCGTGCCTACTCCAAGCGCGCCAGGCTGGAAGGCGAGAAGGTGCCGCCTTCGGATATAGGTTAGGGTCGCAGACCACGGACCAACAAATCGGTCCAGGCGGACGCGAAGCGTTCGTCGCTGACCTCGATCGAGCGCTCGGCCCAGATCGCTTCGAAGACGCGGAACATGGCGACGCTGCCGACGATGACGGCGGAGACCGCGTCGCTGTCATGGGGACGCAGTTCGCCCTGGCGCTGGCGCTCCCGCAACCATTCGGCGACTGCGTGGTACGTGCTCTGCATGATCTCGCCACGCGCCGAGGCTTTCAATTCCGGAAAGGGCTCAAGATCGCGCCACAGGATTCTGAGCACGTCGCGATTCGCGCCGAGTTTTTCCAGCATGCTCTCCACGATCCGCCGCGCCCCCTGATCGACAGGAAGCACCTGTTCGCCAAGCTCGGCGCGTCCTTCCCGCGCCGTTCCAACAAACCGGTCGATTGCCGCGGCAAGCAGCGCCTCCTTTGAGGGAAAGTGCTTGTAGAGCGCACCCGAGCCACGCGACAGGCCGGCGGCTTCCTGAATTTCGGGAACGCTGGTCCGGTCATATCCGCGCTCGGCGAACAGGCGAATGGCTTCGCGTAAAATGCGCTCGCGTCCGGCGGATGGCGGCTTCATGGCTATTCCTGTCACTCGATCCTGGTGGTGGAGATTCGGCGCCCGACAGTACCATTCTCGCGCGAAATCGTAGGATCGCTCACGGCGCGCATCCACCCTGCTCGGAAAGCCATGCCTTCCATGTTCTTTCTCCCAGCCGTTCGCTGGTTTCGACCAGGCCCAAGGCAAGGCTTATCTTTCGACTCACCGGAAACGGCAGAATGAGGCGCCGGAGCCCGAGCACATCCCGGTATTGTCGAGCGAATGTCGAGAACGGCATCACCTCGGGTCCGCCGATCTGCGGGCGGACACCGCGTTCCCCGTCGCTGACAGCCTGGGCCAGATATCTGGCGACATCGCGTGTATCGACAGGATTTGAGGGCGAAGTCGGCAGCAGCCAGACCGGCAGCCATCTCAGCCCGGCCAGCATCTGCGCCAGAAGGTAAAAGAATGGCGTCGCGCGGATGACCGACCACGAAAGTGGCGACTCTCGCACAAGCTGCTCGCCCGCCAGCTTCACGCGGCTATAGGGCAGGGTGCTGAAGTCGAGGCCGACGATCGACACGAAGATGAAATGCGAGACATTGGCGCGCTGCGATGCGGCAAGCAGCCGCCGCGTGCCTTCGACGTCGACATCCGACGGACTGGAGAAGAAATCGATCGGCCGCATACCGCGCCTGGCGATCGGCGACAACGTTGCGGCATGGATGACCGTATCGACGCCGCCAAGGGCTTCATCAATGCCTTCGCCCGTTGCGAGGTCGCCAAGCGCCCATTCGACCGCCCATTCGACGGCGCGGTCCAGCCTCGCTTCCCTGGCCAGCAACCTGACAGTGTGCCCGGACGCGGTCAGTGCCGGCACGAGATCGTGTCCGAGATGCCCGGTGCCGCCGGTGACGAGGATCTTTGCCATGCTGGATCTCCTCGCCGTGCAAAGGAGGTGTCATGTCGCGCTGGCAGAAATATGCATGCTCAGCCTGCCTTAGTGAGTGAATACTCTCTCACCTTAGATTTGTCCATCTGAATCGCTGCGGCAGGATGGCGCGGTCCTTGGTCATGCGAAGACGACAGCGGGCCTCGAAAGGGGGCGTAGGTGGCAACTAAGCCGCCACGCCAAGCCCCAGCCGGTCGATCGCCAGTTTCCTGGTCGATACATAGTCGGTCTTGCCCGAACCGAGCACCGGGATTTCCTCGACCTTGACGATGTCGTTGGGCACCATCAGTTCGGCCGCACCGGCCTTTTTGCCGAACTGCCGCAGCTCCTCGGCGCTTGCTTCGTCTGCGGTGGTGACCAGCACGATGCGCTCGCCCCGCCTCTTGTCCGGCACCGCCACCGCCGCATGGTGTTCTTCCGGCCACAGCGACTGCACCAGCATCTCCACCGCGCCCAGCGACACCATCTCGCCCGCAATCTTGGCGAAGCGCTTGGCGCGGCCACGAATGGTGATGAAGCCTTCGCGGTCAACGGCGACGATGTCGCCCGTGTCGTGCCAGCCGGTCAGCGGCTGCAGTTCGCCGGGGCGGTCCGCGGTCATGTAGCCCATCATCATGTTCGGCCCGTCGAGCCACAACTGGCCGGCATCATTGATGCCTTCGACCGGCTCCAGCTTCATGCGGATGGCCGGCAGCAACCGCCCGACCGTGCCGTCTCGGCCGTGGATCGCGGTGTTGACGGCAACCACGGGCGCTGCCTCGGTCAGCCCGAAGCCCTCGATGATCTCGGCCTGGAAGCGTTCACGATAGGTGCGGCGGGTGTCTGGCTTCACCGCCTCGGCGCCGGCAACGACGAAGCGCAGGCTGGAAAAATCCCCGTCCTTGGCAGTGCGCGCATAGTTGGCGAGAAACGTGTCGGTGCCGAACATGATGGTCGGTTTCACCTTGCGTGCGATCTCGGGGATGATCTTGTAGTGGAGGGGCGAGGGATAGAGGAACAGTTTTACCCCGGTGACCAGCGGCAGGATGGTGCCACCCGTCAGGCCGAAGGAATGGAACACCGGCAGCACGTTGAGCAGGATGTCCGCCGGCGAAATGGTGATCCGCGCCTCGGCCTGCATGGCATTGGCGAGAAGGTTCTTTTGCGACAGAACGACCGCCTTCGGCGTGCCTTCCGAACCCGAGGTGAAGAGGGTTACGCCCGGCCTGGCCGCGTCCTGCCGTTGCAGTGGCAGGCGCCACAGCAAGGCGGCGGCAAGCTTGTCCAGCGTGGTGACGCTGGTCCGCAAATCTTCCAGCCACAGCAGCCGGGCGCCGCCCGTTTCGGCCGCGGCGACGATATCGGCGAGATCGGCCTTCTCGACAAAGGCACGCGAAGAGACAACGGTGCGGATGACGGCCGTGCGGATCGCCGCGGTGACGCTTGCCGGCCCGGCCGTGTAGTTGATCATCGCCGCCACCCGGCCCGCCGAGAGAAGGCCGACGAGCGACAGCACGACGCCATTGGCGTTGGGCAGCATCACCCCCACCGCTTCGCCCGGCGCCGTCACCGCCTCGAAGCGCCTGCCCAGCACCCGTGCGCCGATGAACATCTTGCGGTAGCTCAAGGCCCCCGAGATGACATCTTCGATGATGGTGTGCGAGGCGCCGACGCGGTCGGCGGCGTCGCGCATGGCCAGGAACAGGCCGCGGTCGAGGTCGGTGCCGAAAAGCCGGGCCTCGGCGACACGGTCGAACAGCGCATTGGTGTTCGAGGCCTGGTCCGGGTTGCGCGCCACCAGTTCGGCGACCGTCATTGGCTCCAGGACACTGATCGCCAGCCGTGGAAACCAGCGACGCGGTGCCTTGTCCGCCGGCGTCAGCGAGACCGGCAAGCTGCGTGCACCGGCGACAAAGATCGGCACGATGCGGGCATCGGCCTGCATGGCGATGCGGGTGACGGCGCGAAACAGCCGAAACGTCTTGACGTCGGGCTCGACCGCATCGGGCAGATAGACGGCCAGCCGGCCCTTGCCCTTCAGCACGCGCACCAGCCGGCGGCTGACGAAGACATGTTCGGCGTTGAAAGCAATGGTGCGGCCGAGTTCGCGCCAGGGCTCGAGCCATGGCGAGCGCGCCGAGACCTCGTCGAGTATATGCAGCGTGTCGTCCGGCAGCAGCGAAAGCATCAGTGCCGGCTCGAAGCGCGACTGGTGCGAGATGACATAGATGACCGGCACCTGCGCCTTGCGGGCGACCCTGATGCGATTGTCGCTGATCCGGTAGGCGAGTTTGAACGGCACGTAGAGCAGCGCCTGCGTGAAACGCAGGTCGAGGCGGAATTTCTCCACCGCCCCGATCAGCAGCCATGCCACGACCAGGCCCGCAAGCAGCGCCAGTGTCAGGATCATGCCGCGTCTCTCCCAACGGTTCTGTCATCGCGGCTCTTGTGAGGCCGCTTCGAGGGCAGAGCCTAGCGGAAGTCGACGCAAGGTCAATGCGGAAGGCCTCACGCCGCCTTCAGCCGCCCGCTGATGAAACGGAACTCCTGCGTCTTGCCGCCATAGCCATAGGCGGCTGCCGGGACCTCGTGCACGAAAGCATAGCTTTCCTGGTGCACGCCGCCAAGCAGGCGACCAAAGGCTTCGAAGATCGCCTTGAGATAGGCTTCCAGTTCGAGCTTGGTGTTGGTGCCGTCGACCACCTTGATGTCGAGCCAGAACGTGTTGGTGCCGTGCTCGGCGAGCGACTTGCCGCCGGCGAACCAGTGCTGCGGATCGAGATAGGACACGGCCACCGCGGTGATAGTCGGATCCTTGCGCAGATGCGTGGCGGTGATCTCGGTTACTTCCCTGGCGATGCTGGCGGACAGGGTGGCATCTGGCTTGCCGGTGACGCTGACATTGATGATGGGCATTTTTCTTCTCCTTGGTTTCTAGCGGCGTCGGTCGCCGTTAGAGAGACCATGCCATCATCTTGGAATCAAAAAAATCGAATTGTTTTCAATCAAAGATTCGATAATATCGAATTATGGAAACGCTCGATCCCGACCTGCTCAGAACCTTCCTTGCGTTCGTCGACAGCGGTTCGCTGGCGCAGGCAGCCGCTAATGTCGGCCGGTCGCCGTCGGCGGTGACGGCCCAGATGCAGCGGCTGGAGGAGATCGTCGGCGAGCCGCTTCTGGCGCCTCAGGGCAGGGGGCGCGGCCTGACGCCGGCAGGCGAGGACCTCGTCGACCATGCCAGGCGCATTCTTGCCGTGCATCGCGAGGCGTGGCTGGCGCTGAAAGGCGCACGCGCTGCCGGGCGCGTCGCCATAGGCACGACACAGGATTTCGCCGATAGCGGCCTGCCGGACCTGCTGCGAGCCTTCGCTTCCAGCCATCCGCGCGTCAGGATCGAACTGCGGGTCGGCCGCTCCGCCGAACTGGCGCAGGCGCTGCAGGCCGGCAGCCTCGATCTGGCGATCGTCATGCGCCAGACCGCGGTGCCGGATGAGGTCGGCGTGCTGCGCGAGCCGATGATATGGCTGTGTTCGAGCAAGGGGCTGGCCTCGCGGCAGGAAGAATTGCCGTTGGCGCTACTTGATCCCTATTGCGGGTTCCGCGAAGCGGCACTCGCCGCGCTCGATGCCGCAGGCCGCCGCTATCGCATCGCCGCCGGCAGCGCCAGCCTTGCCGGACTGCGCACTGCGGTGAATGCCGGCGTGGCGCTGACCTTGCGAACCCCCCGCTTTGCCCATTCCGGCATTGTCGAAGCACCGCGCGAGCTTGGCCTGCCGCAGGTGCCGATGGCTGAGTTCGCGATCCGGCTGCGCGCCGGCGCCGATGCGTCCGCGGGCGATCTGGCGGCGCTGCTGGGTGACAACCTGGCTCTCTCCGGTTGATTTCCAAAAGGCCGCATTCCGTCACAGCCTTTTGGCAAAGAAAAAGCCGACCTTGCGGTCGGCTTGGGAGTGGGACGGGCCGAGGGGTTTGGGG
>NZ_RZSJ01000208.1:0-9426 GCF_003998025.1 Mesorhizobium sp. M8A.F.Ca.ET.021.01.1.1 | reverse complement strand
CAGTGCCGGAACAGCGCGGTCGCCGGCACATCACGGGCGCGGCCGAGCGGCAGCAGCGCGAAAGCGAGCGTCACCAGCAGGCCGAACAGGGCCGCCATGGCGAGCGCGCCGGGATAGAAGCCGCCTCGCGCCGGCACCGGAATGACGGACTGCAGGGCCGCACTTGCGGCAAAGGGCATCAGCGCGCCCAGCACCAGGCCGGCGCCGATGCCGATCAGGGCGATGATCAGGATCTGCACGAGGTAGACGGCAAAGACGAAGCCGCCGGATGCCCCCAGGCTCTTGAAAGTGGCGATGACGCCGCGCTTGCCGTCGAGATAGGCACGCACCGCGTTGGCGACGCCGACGCCGCCGACCACCAGCGCGGTGAGCCCGACCAGCGTCAGGAACTGCGAGAAGCGTTCGATGTTGGAAGACAACGCCGGGGCGGCATTGCCGCGCGTGCGGATCGACCAGCCGGCCTCCGGAAAATCCCTGGCCGCCTGGTCCTGGATGGCCTTGAGCCGCGCCTCGTCGGCATCGGCGGGCAGCCGGACCTTGTAGGCATTCTCGACCAGGCTGCCCGGCTGGATCAGCCCCGTGGCGGTCAGGCCCTCTGTCGAGATCATCAGCCTTGGCGCGAAGCCGAAGCCGTCGGAGACCGCGTCGGGCTCGGTCACCAGCCTGGCGCGCAGTTCGAAGATGGCGGTGCCGAGCTTCAGCCGGTCGCCGATCTTGAGATGCAGCCGTTCGAACAGAAGGTCGGGTGCCGCGGCGCCGAAAACGCCGAACTGCCCGCCGAACAGTTCCTGCTTCGTCAGCGCCGGTTCGGTTTCCAGCGCGCCATAGAGCGGATAGGCATCGTCGACCGCCTTGGCCTCGACCAGCGCCTGGTCGGATCCGTCGGCCAGCCGCGCCATCGAGCGCATGCCGGCGGTGTGCGAAACGACGCCCAGCCCGTCGAGAAAGCCAAGTTCGGCCTGGCTGGCGTCGCGCTGGTTGATCTGGAAGCGAAGGTCGCCGCCAAGCAGCGTCTGGCCCTGATCGGCGACACCGGCGGTGATGGAGCGGGCCACCGAATTGACGCCGCCGATGGCCGCGACGCCGAGTGCTATGCAGGCGAGGAAGATGAGAAACCCGGACAGGCCGCCGCGCATCTCGCGCAGCGAGAAACGGATGGCGAGCTTCAATGTCCGCGCCAGCGGCATCAGGCAATGACCTTGATCGGCGCCAGCGCTTCGATCCTGCCGGAGCGCATCGACACCTGGCGCGAACAGCGCGCCGCGAGCGCCGGATCATGGGTGACCAACACCAGCGTCATGCCGCGCTCGGCCGCCTTGGCAAACAGCAGGTCGGCGACCTGCCGCCCCGTCGCCTGGTCGAGATTGCCGGTCGGCTCGTCGGCGATCAGGATGCGCGGTGATGGCGCCAGCGCCCGCGCGATCGCCACGCGCTGCTGCTCGCCACCGGAGAGCTCGCCGGGGTAGTGGGTGACGCGGTCGCTGAGGCCCACGGCCGCCAGTTCCCGCTCCGCCACCGAAAACGGATCCGCGTGGCCGGCCAATTCCAGCGGCACCGCGACATTTTCGAGCGCCGTCATGTTGGGGATAAGGTGGAAGGACTGAAACACGATGCCAATGTTTCGGCCACGAAACGAAGCGATTTGATCCTCGGTCTTGCCGTTGAGCAGCTCGCCCGCGATTCGTACCGTACCCGAATCGACCCGCTCCAGCCCTGCCAGCACCATCAGCAATGTGGACTTGCCGGACCCCGACGGGCCGACGATACCAGTCGCCTCGCCGCGCGCCACCTCGAGGCTGACGCCCTTCAGCACATCGACGGACGAAGCGCCTTCGCCGAGTGTCAGGGATACATCTTTCAGCGCGATGACGGCTTCTGTCAAAATGAAAGCGTCCTATATGGGGAGGGAGGCTCTGCCTGTCGCAAGCCATCGCCGGAAGAATTCTCTGTCATATGGGGCTTGCCGCATGTCTTTCAAACGCCGCTTTGCCGCAGGCCTGATCGTTTTCCTCGCCATTTGCGGCGCCATTTCGTCGGCGCGCGCCGAGCCATTCAAGATCGTCGGCTTCGGTGACAGCCTGATGGCGGGGTTCGGTCTTGGCCCGGGCCAGGGTTTTACAGACAAATTGCAGGCCGCCCTTCGCGCCAGGGGCCATGACGTCACCGTCGCCGATGCCGGCGTCTCCGGCGACACCTCCAGCGGCGGCCTGGCGCGGCTCGACTGGTCGGTGCCCGACGGCACGCAACTGGTGATCCTCGAACTCGGTGCCAACGACATGCTGCGCGGCGTTTCGCCCGACATCACCCGGAAGAACCTTGACGCCATGCTGGGCAAGCTCAAGGAGCGCAAGATCGCCGTGCTCCTGGCCGGCATGCGCGCCGCGCCCAATCTCGGCGCCGACTACCAGAACGCCTTCGACGCCATCTTTCCGAACCTGGCCGGCAAATACGCTGTGCCGCTCTACCCGTTCTTCCTCGACGGCGTCGCGGGGCAGCCCACCCTGCAGCTCGAGGATGGCCTGCATCCGAACGCGGGGGGGGTCGACCTGATGGTCGAGCGCATCCTGCCGACGGTCGAGAAGGCCATCGCCGCGGCCCCGGGAGGGTCGTGAGGCCGCCAGGAATCGCTTTCCGTTAGGGAAGTTTTTAGCAATGACTGTGACCAATAAACCTCTTGCTCGATCAGGCTATCGATGATTCGCTACAGGTGACAGTTCGATTCGAGGAAGGGAGGCTCTTCATGCCGCGTCTTTTCACCGCCCTCGAAATTCCGCGTGACGCTGCCCTTTCGCTGTCCCTGCTCCGGGGCGGCCTCCCCGGGGCCCGCTGGATCGACGTTGAAAACTACCATCTGACGCTGCGCTTCATCGGCGATGTCGAGGGTCATGTCGCCGACGAGATCGCCAACGCGCTGGACCGGGTGCACCGCCCGTCCTTCTCGCTGATGCTGTCGGGTGTCGGCGCTTTCGGCCAGAAGAAGCCGCACGCCGTGTGGGCCGGCGTCGCCCCATCACCGGATCTGAGCGCCCTGCAGGGCGAGATCGACCGCATCTGCCAGCGGCTCGGCTTGGCCGCCGATCCGCGCAAGTTCACGCCGCACATCACCCTGGCGAGGCTGCGCAATTCGAGCCCGCTCGACGTCGCCCAATATCTGTCGGCGCGCGGCAATTTCTCGACGCTGCCCTTCCGCATCGGCCGCTTCGTGCTGATGTCGTCGCGCGATTCGGTCGGCGGCGGCCCCTATATCGTCGAGGAAGCCTGGCCGCTGTCAGGCGTCGATACCCGCGCCGCCAGCCGTGTCGCCAGCGCCTCGGACGCCTCGCGGATCATGCGGTAGACCGAAGCAAACGCTTCCTGGTCCTCATAATAGGGATCCGGCACATCGCGCGGCTCTCCCTCGGCGAATTCCAGAAACAGGTGGACGCGGTCGCGCACCGCCGCCGGCGCCAGCGCCTTCAGGTCGGCGACGTTGGACCGGTCCATGCCGAGGATCAGGTCGAAGCGGTGAAAATCCGCCGGTGTGATCCTGCGCGCCCGCTGCCCTGAAAGGTCGATGCCGTGGCTCGTCGCGACCGCGATCGAGCGCGGATCCGGGGCGGAGCCGACCTCCCAGCCGCTGGTGGCGGCCGAATCGAGCACGATCCCCCCGCCGTACCCGCGCTCTGCCAGCACGGCGCGAAGGACGCCCTCGGCCAGAGGCGACCGGCAGATGTTGCCGAGGCAGACGAAAAGAATGGAATTTATGGGCTTCGCGATCATGGATCCGGCGCTATGGTGGCGACTTCAGCGCATGCGCAATAGCACGGGAAGCGGACATGACGAGAGAGAAACTGGGCAGGGAAGCCGCCGAAGCAGCGCTGACTGGACTTGACGGCTGGGCGCTGGCACAGGACGGCGCCTCGATCGGCCGCACCTTTACCTTCAATAATTTCTCCGAGGCCTTCGCCTTCATGACCCGCGTCGCGCTCGCCGCCGAGAAGATGGACCATCATCCCGACTGGTCGAATGTCTACAAGACGGTCGACGTGACCTTGAACACGCATGACGCCGGCGGCGTGACGGCGCTCGATATCGAGCTGGCCAAGAAGATGAACCGCTATTTCGGCGGCTGAACACCGGCTGTCCATGCTCTGGGCCGGGCGCGGACCCGCCAAATCGGCACCGGCATCTTGCAGCCGGGTCCGGCTTTCACCACATTTTGATCCGCGAGCATGCGCCAGTCCGCGCATGGGACCCGCAAGGAGAGATTAATGGCGCAACAACCCGGTTTTGACTTCTTCGGCTTTGGCGACAGGCTGGGCGGCGAGGGCGAAGTGCGCGAAAAGTTCTGGCGCACGGCCAAGAAGGCCGCGCGGCAGATTCCGTTCATGGAAGACGTCGTCGCCGCCTATTACTGCGCCATGGACAAGAACACGCCGCTTCGAGCCAAGGGCATATTGGTGGCCGCGCTCGGCTATTTCGTCCTGCCGGTCGACCTCATCCCCGACTTCATCTTCGGTCTCGGCTTCACCGACGACATCGCCGTGCTGACCGCCGCGATCACCGCCGTCAGCGCCCATATCACGCCCGCGCACCGGCAGGCCGCCAAGGACGCCATCGCCGACAAGGGCTAAAGTCCCGCCGCGTCGGCCCGGCTTCTGGATCGGGCGTTCAGCGGCGCGTCAAAAGTCAAACTCTTGCCGTTTTCGTGGCCTCCAAGTCACCAAAGGGACGCCGTGCCGGCCGGTGACAAGGCGGCGGCGCGGAAATGGCGGCGGTTTCCTGGGGTGAGGGTCCTTTTCTCTTGGGAACTTCACCGTTTGGTAACCCAGATTAAATCAAAATGAACCGACGGCAGGACGCCATGCGGCCCGCCTCCGCACCATTTGGAATACGGGAAAAACGATGCGCGGATTGATTGCACTAGTTTCGAGCCTGGTCCTGGCCGCCTCGGCAGCGCCGGCGCTGGCGCAGCAGGCGACCAAGATCGGCCAGCACAATGCCTGGGGCACCTACAGTTACCAGGCGTCGGGCGGCAAGGTCTGCTACGTGCTGACCGTGCCGACCGACAAGCAGCCGCCGACGCTCGACCATGGCGACATGTTCTTCTTCGTCAGCCAGCGGCCCGGCCAGCAGGTATCCTATGAGCCGCAGTTCATCGCCGGCTACAATTTCCAGGAAGGCTCCAAGGCCACCGTCACCATCGACAAGAAGACCTTCTCGATGTTCACGCGCGGAAAATCGGCCTGGGTCGAGAACGCCGCCGAGGAGCCGGTGCTGATCGCGGCGATGAAGACCGGCACCGACATGAAGGTGTCGGCGAAATCGGGCCGCGGCAATCCCACGAACTATGTCTTCTCGCTGAAGGGTATTTCGGCGGCGCTGTCCTCGATCGCCAAGTGCAAATAGGCTATCTTCGTTTTTGAACCAAGGCCGGGCCGCAACGCCCGGCTTTTTGCCTTTCAGCCCAGGCCTGATTCCGGTGCGGCTTCCGCCCGCCGCCGCCGGATTGCCTCGGCGCTGAAGACCCGCGACAGCGCGTGATAGAGCGGCTCGTGCGAAATCAGGCGCGCCGTGCCGTAGCCCAGCATCGAGGCCAGCATCAGGCCGATGACATTGTCGTGATTGCCGGTCATTTCGAGGATGATGACGAAGGCCGTCATCGGCGCCTGCACGACCCCGGCGAAATAGCCGGCCATGCCGAGCAGCGCCGCGACGCCGGCGCTGCTGCCGAACACCAGGCCGAGCGAACTGCCGATGCCGGCGCCGACCGCCAGCGAGGGCGCGAAGATACCGCCAGGAATTCCTGAAATCATCGATAGCAGGCCGGCTGCGAATTTCTCGGCAAAGAAGAACCAGGGCAGCGGCGTGCCTTCGACGGCGCTGCGCGCCTGCACGTAGCCGGTGCCGAAGGTCAGCCCGCCCGAGACGATGCCGATCACCGCCACGGCCAGCCCGCAGACGGCCGCCACCAGCAGCGCGCGCCACAGCGGCTGCAGCGCGTTCCAGCGCCGGATGCGCCGCGTCGCCTTCAGCGCCAGCAACGAGAACAGGGCGCCAAAGCCGCCGCCGATGACGCCGCAGGCGATCACCAGCGGCCAGTCGGCGGCAAACGAGATCGTGTCCTTGGACACACCGAAATAGGTGTAGTTGCCGAGCACGCCAAGCGAGGCGAGGCCGGCCAGGATGACCGCCGTCAGCACCAGCCCGTTGGTGCGCGCCTCATAGGTGCGGCCCATCTCCTCGATGGCGAAGACGATGCCGGCGAGCGGCGTGTTGAACGCGGCGGCGATGCCGGCGGCCGATCCGGCCAGGATCAGGCCGCGCGCCTGCGCCATGCCGCCCCAGCGTGCCGCCTGCAGCATCAGCGACGCGCCGACCTGCACGGTCGGCCCCTCGCGGCCGATGGAAGCGCCGCAGAACAGGCCGACAAGCGTGAGGGCTATCTTGCCCACCACCAGCCGCAGCGACAGGATATGGCTGCGGTCGTCATCGTCGCGCAGATGCCGGGCGGCGATCGCCTGCGGAATGCCGCTGCCTTGCGAGCCCGGAAAGAAGGCGTGCGCCAGCCATGCGCACAGGACAAAGCCGAGCGGCGTGATCGCCAGCGGCAGATACGAACGCCAGCCGCCATCATTGCCGATCACCACATGGAACAGCGCCTGTGCCTTGTCGGCCAGCACGGCAAACAACACGCTGATCAGGCCGATCGAGATCGCACCCGCCCAGAACACCAGGCGCGGCTGCCAGACACGCCGCGATGCCCACATGGCGCGCGAACGCCGCAGCATGGGATGTCTTCGCGATTGGCCGGCCATGTCTGTCCTCGTGGGGAAACCCCAGCCGTAACACAGGCACGATGCCAATCAAGCAATAGTCTGATGATCGGACCGGGGACCAAAAGGCCGCGATGTTGGGCGTCCGCTCGCGGGCATGATCCGGAAAGCGCATAAGCCGCGTTCAATCGAAGTGAAACCTGCCCCGTCCCGCCGGCCTCCAAGCCGGCGGGCAAGCGCTCGCGAGATCGTCACATGGCCATCTTTTCACATTCGGCCTGGGCCTTCTTGGTCGACGTATCGATCATGTAGGCCTTACCCTTGGCGTCGGTCATCATCATCATGCAGTGCTTGATGGGCTTGGCCATTTTCATCATGTCGGCGCTCATCTTCGCGTCCGGCATCATGGTGCCCATGTGCCCGTCCGGCATGATCGCCGTCACCTGGCCACCTTTCATCATGGTCATGGTGCCCATCGTATCCTCGGCAAGCGCCTGCGAGGCGCAAAGAGCGGCGACGCCGGCAATGACGGCGAATTTGATCGATTTCATTCTGCATACTCCCATTGTGCGGGGGCACAGTTGCCCCGTTTCAGGGTTCGCCGATGGCTCGCCAGCCGTTACGCCGACACGAATATGTGATCGATCGCGCGCCGGCAAACAGCACCAGCCAGGCGCGGCTTGTCCACCGCCACCCGGCGGCGGGACAGGCTGCCCGATCGCCCGCAGCATGACTCTGCCGCCAAGCTGTGCTATGCGCCGCGCTTGACATCGGCCCGATGGATGAAATCGGCCGTAAACCGCTTATATCAGTGGAACCATGACCCTTTCACTCGACCTTACCGCCGAAGGCGCCCGCGACGCCTTGCGCGCTCGCCCCGTGCAGACAGAAAAGCCCTCGCTGATTGGCCTGACACGAGCCGAACTCGGCGAGGCTCTCGTCGCTTCAGGCATCGTGCCGGAGCGTCAGGCAAAAATGCGCGCCCAGCAGCTCTGGCACTGGATGTATGTGCGCGGCGTTTCAGACTTTGCCGGCATGTTCAACATCTCCAAGGACCTGCGCGCCGAGCTCGACAGGCACTTCACCGTTGCCCGGCCAGAAATCGTCGAGGAGCAGATTTCCGCCGACGGCACCAGAAAGTGGCTGTTCCGCTTCCCGCCGCGCGGCGCCGGCCGGCCGGTCGAGATCGAAACCGTCTATATCCCCGAGGAAGGCCGAGGCACGCTCTGCATCTCCTCGCAGGTCGGCTGTACCTTGACCTGCTCGTTCTGCCACACCGGCACGCAGAAGCTGGTGCGCAACCTGACGGCGGAAGAAATCCTGGCGCAGTTGCTTACCGCGCGCGACCGGCTCGGCGACTTCCCCGACCGCGACACGCCCGACGGCGCCATCGTGCCGGCCGAAGGCCGCAAAGTCTCCAACATCGTCATGATGGGCATGGGCGAGCCGCTCTACAATTTCGAGGCGGTGAAGAAGGCGCTGCTGATCGCCTCCGACGGCGACGGCCTGTCCCTGTCGAAGCGCCGCATCACGCTGTCGACCTCCGGCGTCGTGCCCGAGATTTTCCGCACCGGCGAGGAGATCGGCGTCATGCTGGCGATCTCGCTGCATGCCACCAATGACGATCTGCGCGACTTGCTGGTGCCGATCAACAAGAAGTATCCGCTGAAGGAGCTGATCGCCGCCTGCCGCGCCTATCCCGGCCTGTCGAACGCCAAGCGCATCACCTTCGAATATGTGATGCTGAAGGACGTCAACGATTCCATCGAGGACGCCAAGGGCCTGATCAAGCTGCTCAAGGGCATTCCGGCCAAGATCAACCTGATCCCCTTCAACCCGTGGCCGGGCACCAACTACCAGTGCTCGGACTGGGAAACGATCGAGAAATTCGCCGACTACATAAACAATGCCGGCTATGCCTCGCCGATCCGCACGCCGCGCGGCCGCGACATCCTGGCCGCCTGCGGTCAGCTCAAGTCGGAATCGGAGCGCATGCGCAAGGTCGACCGGCTGGCGCTGGAGGCCATGATGATCGCGGGGCACGGCGAGGTGTGAGCCGTCTCGTCGCCGGCCTCACGCGCCTCGCCATGATAGCAGTCGGCTACGTCGCCGCCGTGCTGACCTCTATCCTGGTGCCTGTGCTGCTGATCGTTCTTCTGGCCGGGATCGAGGACGGCAACTGGTCGATCATTTTCACATTCGACTGGCTGGCCTCCTTCCCGCTCGCCGTGCTGACCGTGGCGATCTGCGCGCTGCTGATCGTCGGTCCCGCGATCTTCCTCGCCGAACGGCTGGCGCTGCGGGGATGGTTCTACTTCGCCGTCACGGGTGCGGTCACGTCGATCGCCTTCGGTGTTTTTGTCCCCGGCTCGGCCGGAGGCTTCGTTTTCAACCCGGGCTTCCTCGGTTTTCTGGCCGCAGCCGGTGTTGCCGCCGGCTGGGTCTACTGGCTTCTGGCTGGACACAAGTCCGGGCATCTCACGGGACGCGACCCCCCATGACCCGTCTCGTCGCCTATATCGTGCGCTTCGCCGTCATCCTGTTCGGCTACGCCGTCGCCGCGCTGGCGGCGAGCGCCTTCCTCAACGTCCTGTTCCTGGCCTCGCTCGGCTACGCGCCGGCGCAAGCCCATCCGGCGGCGGCATCGCTCTATTTTTCCATTCCTTTCGTC
>NZ_RZSJ01000207.1:0-9462 GCF_003998025.1 Mesorhizobium sp. M8A.F.Ca.ET.021.01.1.1 | reverse complement strand
TTGTCGACGGCCTTGTGATAGTCGGTGACCGCCTTGAGATCGGCGGCCTCCATCGGCAGCAACTGCTTCTTGTCGATCAATTTCAGCGCCTCGCCGATCAGATAGATGTCGTTGCGGGCGTTGCTGACCAGATCGGTCGGCACATTATCGACCGAAGCGTAAGGCTGCAGCTCGGCCGTTGTGCTGTGGATGTAGGTCTGCAACGCAACCGTCGTCTTGTCGCTCCAGGTCCGGGTGCGCACGGCATCCTGCACCGCTGCCTTGGCATCCTTCGCATCGGCGACGGTGACACCAGGCTTCACATATTTGCCCAGCGCGGTCTCCACGCTAGCCGAAGCCGACTTGTAGGCTTCGAGATAATTGATGTCGGGCGTACGGTTCAGCGCATAGGCCGTCGGCACGACGCCGATCAGGATCAGCATGATCAGGCCCATGCCCTTCTGGCCGTCATTGGAGCCATGCGCGAAGCTGACGCCGGTGCAGGTGAAGATCAGCAGCGCCCGGATCCACCAGGGCGGCGGGGCATTGCCCTTCGGCGCCTCGTAGAGCGCCGGATTGCGGACGAGAAGCTTCATCGCATAGAGCAGGATGGCGGCGGCGAAGAAGCCGATGATCGGCGACACCAGCAAGGTCACGCCAACATTGGTCGCCTGCGACCAGTCGACGCCGCTGGTGGCGCTGCCGGCGGGTGCCATGAACTGGTTGGCGAGGCCGACGCCGATGATCGAGCCGACCATCGTGTGCGAGCTGGACGCCGGCAGGCCGAGGAACCAGGTGCCGAGGTTCCACAGGATCGCGGCCACCAGCAATGCGAACACCATGGCGAAGCCGGAGGAGGAGCCGACCTGCAGGATCAGCTCGACCGGCAGCAGCGACAGGATGCCGAAGGCAACCGCGCCGCTGGAGGTGAGAACGCCGAGAAAATTGAAGGCGCCGGACCAGATGACGGCGAATTCCGCCGGCAGCGAGCGCGTGTAGATGACGGTCGCAACCGCATTGGCGGTGTCATGGAAACCGTTGACGAATTCGAAGCCGAGCGCGATCAGCAAGGCGATGCCGAGCAGGATCCACGGCACCGTCTTGGCCACCGCCAGGTCCTGGCTCAGCGCGTAGCCAACATAGACCACGCCGACCAGCACCAGCACCCCGAAGGCCGGCAGGAACCACTTCGCGCCGCCAGAACTATCCAGCGGATGATCTGGTCTCGGAATGCCCGCCTCACTAGAAACTATGTCCACCATGTCCCACTCCTATTGCATTGCAGCAAAGAACTGGAAAAGACGCTATGTCCGGACGATGAACCCTGTGTGACGTGGGGCGAGGCTCTGCCTTCGACGCACGGTCCCTTTCAAGCGGGCCCGGAGCGTGTCTTCAGGATCGCCGAGAACAGCGGATCGAAGGCACGGCTGATCGGCGCCGCCGCCGCGCCCAGCGCGATCGACCAGGGGTCGGTGGTGCCGAGCTGCAGCCGCGGCAAGGTCCGGCTTGGCCGGTCGGCGATCGACGGCAGCAGCGGATGCATCGCCTCGACAAGCCGGCGCGCCAGCGCTTCCGGCGCGCCGCTGGTCAGGATCACTGTCTGTGGGTCGAAGATGGTTTCGATCAGATGCACGCTCCAGCGCAGGTCGTGCGCCGCCCCGTCGATCCAGCGCATGATCTTCACGTCACCCGACGCGGCCAGCGCGCCGATCTTTCCGTAGAGGTCCTCGTCGGCGGGATCGAGACCGAGATGCTGGTAAAGCGAGGCCAGCGACGCGCGATGTTCGAGCGGTGTCGAGCCCGGACCGGCCGGCGACAGCAACGCCATGCCGATTTCGCCGGCATTGCCATGGCCGCCGCTGTACAGCTCGCCGTTGAGGATCAGTCCGGCGCCAATGCCATAGCCGACATAGAGGCACACCGCGTGGTCGACGCCATGCGCGGCACCCACGATGCGCTCCGCCGTCGCGCAGGCCGCGGCGTCGTTCTGCAGGCCGACATTCAGGCCCGTGCCCTTGGCCAGCGTGTCCAGCAGCGGAAACTTCTGCCAGGCCGGCATCATCCATTTGTCATCCGAATTCTTCAGGCCGAACGGGCCGGGCATGGCGACGCCGAGACCGACCAGGCGTTTCTCCGACTGCGAGGAGATGCCGGCCAGCTCACGCCGGACGCCATCGATCAGGGCCAGGATGACCTCGACGCCCTTTGACGGCTCGTTGAAAGGCAGGTTCGCCTCGGCGCGCGCCAGCACGCTGCCCATCAGGTCGACCGCGACCGCCCGCGTCAGGTGACGGTCGATCTGCAGGCCGATGGCGAAAGCGCCTTCGGGCACCAGCCTGTAGGGGGTCGACGGCTGGCCCCTGCCCTTGCGCACCGCATCGAGCGCCACGACCAGTCCATCGCTTTCCAGGTCCTCGACGATGTTGGATACCGCCTGCTTGGTGAGCTGCGTCGCCCGCGCCAGATCGGCCCGCGACAGCGCGCCATTGAGACGCAGCGCCTCGATCATGACGCGGCGATTATGCGCGCTGGTGCCCTCCTGGTTGGTGCCGCTTTTGGCGCGGATCGGGCTGATGTCGTCCATCGGCGTTTTCCCCTCTTGACTCCATTAGAATATTGATCGACTAATTAAGTCAAGCGAGTTGACTTAATGTAAGCCGGGCGCCGCAAAACAAGATGGTCAGGCTCCCAGCCTGTCGCCACGGGCAGCCGGTGATGATCAGGTCGCGCGACATGGATCCGGGAAGACGATGCCAAACGCAGGCACCGCCGACCCGTCAACGCCGGAATGGGAGAAGAAAATGCTTAAGACAATCACCAAGACACTGGTCGGCGCCGTCTTTGCCGGAGGACTGTTCGTCCCCCACGCATTCGCCGAAACGACGCTCAACGCGCTGTTCATGGCGCAGGCCGCCTACAGCGAAGCCGACGTGCGCGCCATGACGGATGCCTTCACCAAGGCCAATCCGGACGTCAAGGTCAATCTCGAATTCGTCCCCTATGAGGGCCTGCACGACAAGACCGTGCTCGCTCAAGGGTCGGGCGGCGGTTATGACGTCGTCCTGTTCGACGTCATCTGGCCGGCCGAATACGCCACCAACAAGGTGCTGGGCGATGTGTCTTCGAAGATCACGGACGACATGAAGAAGGGCGTGCTGCCGGGCGCCTGGACCACCGTCCAGTATGACGGCAAGTTCTATGGCATGCCCTGGATCCTCGACACCAAATACCTGTTCTACAACAAGGACATCCTGGAAAAGGCCGGCATCAAGACCCCGCCGAAGACCTGGGAAGAACTCGGCGCACAGGCCAAGATGATCCAGGACAAGGGCCTGCTGAAGACGCCGATCGCGTGGAGCTGGTCGCAGGCCGAGGCCGCGATCTGCGACTACACCACGCTGGTCAGCGCCTATGGCGGCGACTTCCTCAAGGACGGCAAGCCTGACTTCCAGAATGGCGGCGGCCTGCTGGCGCTGAAATACATGGTCGACAGCTACAAGTCGGGTCTCACCAATCCCAATTCCAAGGAATTCCTGGAAGAGGACGTTCGCAAGGTCTTCGAAAACGGCGACGCCGCCTTCGCGCTGAACTGGACCTACATGTACAACATGGCCAACGACCCGAAGGACTCGAAGGTGGCCGGCAAGGTCGGCGTCGTGCCGGCGCCGGGCGTTGCCGGCACAAGCGAAGTGTCGGCCGTCAACGGCTCGATGGGCCTTGGCGTCACCGCGGTCTCCAAGCACGCGGACGAGGCCTGGAAGTACATCACCTTCATGACCTCGCAAGCCACGCAGAACCAATACGCCAAGCTCTCTTTGCCGATCTGGGCCTCGTCCTATGACGACCCGGCCGTCACCAAGGGCCAGGAGGAGCTGATCGCCGCCGCCAAGCTCGGTCTGGCAGCCATGTATCCGCGTCCGACCACGCCGAAATACCAGGAGCTGTCGACCGCGCTGCAGCAGGCCATCCAGGAATCGCTGCTCGGCACATCTTCGCCGGAAGATGCCCTGAAGACCGCCGCGCAGAACAGCGGCCTTTGAGACAAGCTAGTCGTTCAATACGGGCGACACTACAGCGTCGCGTCCCTTATGACGCGCAAAAGACGCTGTAGCACTTTCTATCTTGCGCATGATCCTTTCCGGAAATCGGCCTCCGATTTCCGGGGTCATGCGCGAGTGCCGCCCGTGCTATGTCCGGATCACAGATGAAAGAAGAGAGGCTGCTCCGATGTCGAGCACCTGGATGACGACCCGCGCATGGCTCTTGATGCTGCCTTTGCTCGTGGTCATGGTCGCCGTCATCGGCTGGCCGCTGGTCGACACGGTCGGCCTTTCCTTCACCGACGCCAAGCTGGTCGGCACGGGCGGCGATTTCGTCGGCTTAGACAATTACTCCAACATGCTGTCGAGCTCGAATTTCTCGCGTACGCTGGTGACCACGACATTGTTCGCGGTCATCTCTGTTGCCGCCGAAATGGTGATCGGCGTCCTCGCCGCCCTTCTGCTCAATCAGGAATTTCGCGGCCGGGCCATCCTGCGCGCCCTGATGATCCTGCCCTGGGCATTGCCGACCGTGGTCAACGCCACGCTGTGGCGGCTGATCTACAATCCCGAATATGGCGCGCTCAATGCCGCGCTGACGCAACTGCATCTCATCGACGCCTACCGCTCCTGGCTCGGCGAGCCGGGAACGGCGCTGGCGGCCCTGATCGTCGCCGATTGCTGGAAGAATTTTCCGCTGGTGGCGCTGATCGCGCTCGCCGCTCTCCAAGCCGTGCCGCGCGACATCACCGCCGCCTCGCTCGTCGATGGCGCGGGACCTTTCAACCGCTTTCGCTTCGTCATCCTGCCCTATCTCGCCGGGCCGCTGATGGTGGCGCTGGTGCTGCGCACCATCGAGGCCTTCAAGGTTTTCGACATCATCTGGGTGATGACCCGCGGCGGGCCTGCAAACACCACGCGAACGCTCTCGATCCTCGTCTACCAGGAAGCCTTCTCCTTCCAGCGCGCCGGCTCGGGCGCGTCGCTGGCGCTGATCGTCACCTTGCTCGTCACGCTGCTCGCCGTCGCCTATGCGGCACTGGTGCGAAAGACCGCCGGGAGCGCCGCCTGATGGAACGCAGGAGCCCCGCCTTCACCGTCTTCATTTATGCCTGCGCGCTGCTGCTCGCCGCGATCATCCTGGCGCCCATCGCCTGGCTGTTCATCATGAGCATCTCGCCGGCCGCCGATCTTGCCGCCAAGCCGCTGCGCTGGTGGCCGCAGGCAGCCGACTTCTCCCGCTACCGACAATTGCTGTCGACGGCCGAAAACAGCGCGGGCGCCGCCTTCACCTCATCGCTGCGCAACAGCCTGGAGATATCAGGCATGGCGACGCTGGCGGCACTCGCCTTAGCCATCCCCGCCGGCTGGGCGGTATCGCGAACGCCCGCGATCGGCTGGTCGCTGTCGATGGTCATCGCCACCTACATGCTGCCGCCGGTGGCGCTCGCCGTGCCGCTCTATATGGGCCTGTCGCATCTTGGCCTGCTCAACAATGTCTTCGGCCTGGCGCTGGTTTATCTCACCATATTGGCGCCGTTCACCACGTGGCTGATGAAGTCCGGCTTCGATTCCATCCCGCGCGAGATCGAGGCGGCGGCGATGATCGACGGCGCCGGCCTGTTCCAGACATTGCGCATCATCACATTGCCGCTGGCGGCGCCGGTCATGGCGACATCGGCGCTGTTCGCCGTGCTGCTGGCGTGGGACGAATTCTTCTACGCGCTGCTGTTCACCTCCGACCAGCGCGCCAAGACCTTGACCGTCGCCATCGCCGATTTGGCCGGCGGCCGTGTTTCCGACTACGGCCTGATCGCAACCGCCGGCGTGCTGGCGGCCTTGCCGCCGGTGCTGATCGGCCTTGTCATGCAGCGGGCGCTGATCTCGGGCCTGACCAGCGGCGGTGTGAAAGGATGATGATGATGACTGCAGATAAGGAACGGCCGGCCGGATTGGTCGCCATCGACCGCGAAATGACGCGCCAGCACGCGGATGCGATCGCTTCGTTCCGGCAGAACACGGCCGAGGCGAAGAAGGCCGCAGCTTCCATCAAGCGCACCGGTCGTCTGCTCCTGCTTGGCATGGGCGGCTCGCATGCGGTGGGGCGTGCCGTCGAGCCGCTCTATCGCGGGCTCGGCATCGATGCGCTGGCGCTGCCGCTGTCCGAACAGCTTGGCCAGCCACTGCCGCTCACGGGCCGCACCGTAATCGTGACCTCGCAATCCGGCGAAAGCGCCGAGGTCGTCAGATGGTTTTCGCGGGCCGGCGGCAGCTCGGACATTTTCGGCCTGACGCTCGAAGGCGGTTCATTTCTCGCCCGCACCGCGCCTTGCCTGGTCGGCGACGGCGGCACCGAGCTGGCTTTCGCCGCCACACGCAGCCTGACCGTGACCCTGGCCCTGCATCTGGCCATCCTGGCTGCTCTGGGTGAGGATCCGGCCCCTGCCCTTGCCATGCTCGAGGCTCCGCAGGATTGCGACGTCGCCCCCGCGCTCGCAGCACTTGGCAAGGTGGATACGATCGTCACCTCCGGCCGCCGCCTGCAAGGCGTGGCCGAAGCCCTGGCGCTTGGCCTGACCGAACTGTCGCGGCTGCCCTGCTTTTCGCTCGAAGGCGGCCAGTTGCGGCACGGGCCGATGGAGATGCTCGGCCCCAAAATCGGCGTCATACTGTTTCGCGGCAACGACCCCACGTCGGAGCTGGTGACCGCCATGGCCCTTTCAGTGATCGAGGCCGGCGCGCCGCTGGTCATTTTCGACGCGTCCGGGCAAGCGCCTGTCGCCGGTGCCGTCACGCTCTCGTTCAGACCCGCTTCAGGGATGGCCGCTGTCTTCACCATGCTGCCGGTGGCGCAGCGCCTCATGATCGCCTTCGCCGACAGCCGCGTCGACAATGCCGGCACGCCCGTGCGCACCACCAAGATCACCAGGAGCGAGTGATGCGTCCGCTTGCGGTGATCGGCAACGTCAATGTCGACCTGATTGTCGGCCCGGTCGCGCCATGGCCGAAGGCGGGAACCGAGACCGTCGTCGATCATGACGAATTGCGCGTCGGCGGCCAGGCCGGCAACACCGGGCTCGCCTGGCAAGCGCTGGGCGTCGATTTCGCCATTGCCGCCAATGTCGGTGACGACCAGTTCGGCCATTGGCTTCGCGAGGCGTTCGGCGCCCGTGCCGAGAAATGGCCGGTCCGTCCCGAAGGCACGACCTTGTCGGTCGGCATGACCCATCCCGATGGCGAACGGACTTTCTTGACCACGCGCGGCCACCTGCCCCGCTTCAGCCTCGGGGATGTCTTGTCCGTTCTCGACGGCAGCGCGCTCTCCGGCGGCTACGCACTGCTCTCCGGCTCCTTCCTGACCGAGGACCTCACGCGCGACTACAACGCATTTTTCGACTGGGCCGACAGCCACGGCATATCCGTGGCGCTCGACACAGGCTGGCCGATCGATGGCTGGACCGAGGTCAATTGCGCCGCGACAAGGGCGTGGTTGTCGCGCTGCGCGCTGGCGCTGTTCAACGAAGTCGAGACGGTGACCCTGGCGGGATTGCCGAGTCCTGAGGACGCGGCGCGGGAAATCCGATCCAGCATGAGGCAAGGCGCGACCTTCGTCGTCAAGCGTGGGCCGCGGGGCGCCATCGCAATCGGCCCGGACAACACCCTTGTCGAAGCCGCCGCGCCCGATGTCCGTGTCGTCGACACGATCGGCGCCGGCGACGTCTTCAATGCCGCCTTCCTGGCCGCTTTGGCGCAGGAACAGCCGCTGTCCGCGTGCCTCCGCGCCGCGACCTATGTCGCCTCGCGCGCCATTTCCACCTTGCCCCGCAACTATGGCGGGCCGATGCAGTCTAGGGAATCCATGCATGAGCGCGCTTGAAATCCGCGGCATCCGCAAAAGCTACGGCAGTGTCGAAACGCTGAAAGGCATCGACATCGCGCTGCAGAGCGGTGAATTCCTGGTGCTGCTCGGATCGTCCGGCTGTGGAAAGTCGACGCTTCTCAACATCATCGCCGGCCTTGCCGAAGCGACCAGCGGCGATGTGCTGATCGGCGGCCGCTCGATCCTCGGCGTCCACCCCAAGAACCGCGATATCGCCATGGTCTTCCAGTCCTACGCGCTCTATCCGAACCTGACCGTGCGCCGCAACATCGGCTTCGGGCTGGAGATGCGCGGCGTCGCCGCTGACGAGCGCGACAGGGCCGTGAACGAAGCGGCGAGACTGCTGCAGATCGAGGCGTTGCTCGACCGCAAGCCGAGCCAGCTTTCCGGTGGTCAGCGCCAGCGCGTCGCCATCGGCCGGGCGCTGGTGCGCAAGCCGCAGGTCTTCCTCTTCGACGAGCCGTTGTCCAATCTCGATGCCAAGCTGCGCCTGGAGATGCGCACCGAATTGAAGCGTCTGCACCAGATGCTGCAGACGACCGTCGTCTACGTTACCCACGACCAGATCGAGGCGATGACGCTGGCCAGCCGCATCGCCGTCATGCGTGACGGCAGGATCGAGCAGCTCGGCACGCCGGAAGAGATCTACAACGAGCCGGCAACACTCTATGTCGCCGGCTTCGTCGGCGCGCCGTCGATGAATATGCTGCAGGCCACCGTCACCGGCGGCAAGCTGGCCATTGCCGAATCCGATGTACGGATCTCCTTGCCGGCACGCTATGCGAACGCGGCTCGTGAAGGCGCACAAATGGTCGTCGGCATCAGGCCGGAAGCGCTTCGTGTGGCGACCGGAGCCGCCACCGACCTGTCATTGCCGGTGGAGATCGAGGTCGTCGAACTGACCGGCCCCGAACTGGTCACGACGGCCAGGATCGGCACGCAGCGGCTGACCGCTTGCCTCCCGCCGCGAGCCCAGGTCGCCAAGGGCGAAAAGCGCAGCCTCACCTTCGACGAGGCCGCGCTTCGCTTGTTCGACCCCTCGACGGGCAAAGCCCTGCCGGCGACGGGTCTCGAACGGACGACGTCCCACTGAGATATCGAGGGCATCGGGCGTAGACAGGCAGCACCATCTGGCTACCACCCGATATGCGTGCCATCGAGGGTCTGGAAGGAGCCGCTATTCTCAATCGTGGCGCTGTCGATCACCATGCGCAGGCCCCGCGCGCTGTCCTCGACAGCCAAGACCGCCTGATCGCCCCCCATGTCAGTCTTCACCCAGCCCGGATGCAGTGACAACACCGTTATCCCGTCGACGCGTAAATCCTGCGCCAGTTGAGCGCTTGCCATGTTGAGCGCTGCCTTCGAGCAACGGTAGGCATAGTCGTCATCGTAATCATCAATCAGTCCCTCGGCCATCGACCCGGCACGGCTGCCGATATTGGCGATGACCCCCATGCGCCCCGCGGCCAGGTTCGGGCGCAGCGCCCTCGCCAGCAGCAGCGGACCGAGCGTGTTGGTCCGCATGACCTTCAGGAATTCGTCCGGGGCGAATCTGTACAGGCC
>NZ_RZSJ01000206.1:0-9481 GCF_003998025.1 Mesorhizobium sp. M8A.F.Ca.ET.021.01.1.1 | reverse complement strand
CCCCCAAGGCGAGAAATACGAGTCGCTTGCCAACCGCATCACCGAGACGATGGATTTCATGCGCGCGGTCGGCATTACGTCCGAAACCAATTTCGCGCTGCGCGAAACCGACTTCTACACCAGCCACGAGGCGCTGCTGCTCGGCTACGAGGAAGCGCTGACCCGTGTCGATTCGACCTCCGGCGACTGGTACGCCACGTCGGGCCACATGATCTGGATCGGCGACCGCACGCGCCAGCCCGACCATGCGCATGTCGAATATTGCCGCGGCATCAAGAATCCGCTCGGGCTGAAATGCGGTCCGTCGCTGACGCCGGACGGCCTGCTGGAACTGATCGACCTGCTGAACCCCGAGAACGAGCCGGGGCGGCTGACGCTGATCGCCCGCTTCGGTTCCGACAAGGTTGCCGACCATCTGCCGAAGCTGGTGCGCGCGGTGCAGAAGGAAGGCCGCAGCGTGGTCTGGTCGTCGGATCCGATGCACGGCAACACCATCGAAGCCGCCGGCTACAAGACGCGGCCCTTCGATCGCATCCTGAAGGAGGTGCAGACCTTCTTCGAGGTGCACCGCGCCGAAGGTACCCATCCGGGCGGCATCCATGTCGAGATGACCGGCAAGAACGTCACCGAATGCACCGGTGGCGCGCGCGCCATCACGGCCGAGGAGTTGCAGGACCGCTACCACACCCATTGCGATCCGCGCCTCAATGCCGACCAGGCGATCGAACTGGCCTTCCTGGTCTCGGATCTGTTGAAGAAGAGCCATCCGGTGCAGCACAAGCAAGTCGCGAACGGCTGAGCCTGGCTATTGGACCGATGAAGCAAAAGGCGCCTGGGAAACCCGGCGCCTTTTCCATTTTCGGCTTTTTTGTTTGTGCCTCCGACCGTGCTGGCGCGGCCGGCGAAAAGCGCAGGCTTCAGTCTTGCTTGTAAAGCAGCCAGCTCTTGCCGGCGCGGCCGGCCATGGCCGAATGCCTGGTGACGCGGTTGCGGCCACTGACTTTCGAGCGATAGAGCGCCCGATCCGCCTTGGTGTAGAGGTCTTCGGGGCCTTCGGCCTCGGATGCCATGCAGATACCCATCGATACCGTCACGGTGCCGTAATTCATGCCGGTCTGGCTGCTGGTGAAGGGGGTCTGCTCGATCAGCGTGCGGATGCGTTCCGCGATCTCGTAGGTCGCGTCCTCGCTGGCGCCCTCGATGATCAGCGCGAACTCCTCGCCGCCGGTGCGGGCGACGAACATGTCGCCGCGAATACTGGTCCGGAAAATCTCGGCGATGATCTGGATGATCTTGTCGCCGACGGGATGGCCGTAGCGGTCATTGATGTCCTTGAACCGATCGATGTCGACAAGCACCAGGGCATTGAACAGGATACCCTTGTTGCTGTTGTAGATCCTGGTGATTTCCTTGTCGAAGGCGCGGCGATTCCAGATCTGGGTCAACGGATCCGTGTCGGCCAGCCGCTTGTATTCCTCGAGCTTCGACTTGACGCTCTCGAGTTCGGCTGTCTTGTCGCTCAGCGTCGAGGCGATCTGCCGGCCGTGATCGATCGTCGAATTGGTCGCGATGGTCATTGCATTGGCGATTTTTTGCAGAAGATCCTGGGAGAGCAGGCTGCGGTTGGTCAGGCCGCTCGATGTCTCATCGAGGATTCTGCCGTATTTTTCGATGTGGCTGCGTTCGCTGCGCAGGAGCGACGCGACCTCTTCGAGCTCGTGGGCGATGACGTCCCTGGCATGCTCGACGATGCCGGGGCCATGGTTATGGGCGAAGAAGGTGCGTCCGATCTGATCCAGCTCGTCCTGCGTCGGCCGGTTGCTCAGCGATACGACGGCGAGGCTGAGTTCGCGGTTGGTGCCGCTCAAGGCCTCATAGAAAATCTCATAGTTGCGTGGCAGACCGAGGACGCCAAGCTGGCGCATGGTGGCGACAACGGTGGTTGCGATATCGGTGCTTCGTTCGGTCGAGGCTGCTGCCGGCTGCATGTCTGATTCACTCTTCCCCTCGGATCCCGGCCAGAATTCGCGGGTCCATTGATCACCGACCTGGGGAGCGCTACCCGGTGCGCCAGAACATCTTGCGAAGAGGCGCGTCCCCACCTGCGCCCTTCGCTTGGGAGGATCATAGTTGCGTCGGCGCTAAAGTTTCCTTAATCCGCCCGACTTCCAGAGGCGTTCTCTACCTGTGGCTGTAATCGCATGAATTTTTGCACAACCATCCCGGGACAACCCGCTGTTCGGTGGTCTTGAATGCGAAACTCCGCGGTGTGTTGCCGCAAATGAAACTGAATTTCGAATTCGCCGCGCCAATCGATGTCGTATTTGCTTGCGCGTAACCACCGCGAAGCTGGAATCCTGACAAGGATGCTGGAGACGAGGTTTCTTCGAGGAGTGCCGAAATGAGCAACAACCACCAGGGATCATGCCTGTGCGGAGCGGTCCGCTTCCGGACAAGCGGGGCGCTGCGTGGCGTTGTCTACTGCCATTGTTCGCAATGCCGTAAACAGAGCGGGCATTTTTATGCCGCGACCAATGTCGCCGATACCGACATCTCGATTGAAGGGACGGAAAGCATCACCTGGTATGAAGCGTCCGCTTTCGCCAGGCGCGGCTTCTGCAAGGCATGCGGATCGGTGCTGTTCTGGAAGGCAATGGATCAGGACTATATTTCGGTCATGGCGGGATCGTTCGACAAGCCGACCGCGCTCAAGGGCGAATGTCATATCTTCGTCGGCGACAAGGGCGACTATTATTCGATAGACGACGGGCTGCCGCAGTTTGAAAAGTCGACGCCATCCATACCGGTCGCCGAATGAAATTTGGACGATCCGCCTTATTCCATTGATCGGAGCATTGCTTTATCCCGGGCCGGTGATTCCGAGAGGGGCCTTGGCATGCAACGGCTGATCGATGCTTTTATCAATTCGGTGCGGGCGTTTCGCAAGCTGGCCGCTCATGAGAAGGCATTCCAGCAGGAGCTGATGCTGCTGGCGCTCGCCTTGCCGGCCGGATGGTTCATTTCGGTCTCCTGGCGTGGTTATGCCTTGCTGATCGGCGCGGTGCTGCTGCTGATCATGGTCGAGGTTCTGAACACCGGCATCGAGGCGGCATGCGACGCGTTCAGCCGCGAGTTCAATGTCGACATCCAGCTGGCCAAGGATTGTGGCTCGCTGGCGGTGCTGATTTCGGTCGTGATCGCTGGCGGCGTCTGGGGCATTGCCCTGATCGAACGCATTACCGGGGTGCCGATCTGAGACTTTGATCCCTATATGACAGTCACCAAAGGAGACCGTCATGGCAGAGGTCACGAATTCCTCGCTTCTCGAACGCCGGTGAGCATGCCGCCGAGTTCGCGGAACATGTCGTGCCGCTGCAGCCACGGCATTGGCAACTATCGCGAAGGCAGACTGCCTGCTCCCGATTTCGCGCGCTGGTTCGCACCGCGCCTCAACCATTTTCTCGGGATCTCGATGGGCACCACAATGTCGAGGACTACCAGTATTTCCCGGCCTTCGCCAAGGCGGAGCCCCGTCTGAAACGCGGTTCGACATTCTCGATGCCGATCACCACACGATCCACGAAGGACTGGAGCGCAACGCCGAGGCGGCGAATGCCTTCATCCGCACACTTCAGGAGAGTGAGGACAAGCAGCGCTTCGCCGCCGATGCCTACGCCGACGAAAACAGCCGGCTGATCGCGATGCTGACCCGGCATCTCGCCGATGAGGAGGACCTGATCATCCCGCTCATTCTCGATCGGGGTGATCGGGCGCTCGGCATCGACTAACCGGTCAAACCTCCTTGGCGCGCTCCCGCTTGGCGATGTGGCGGGCGGCAAGCCAGGCAAGCACGGCCACGGCAAGGCCGATGCCAAGCCCGACGAACAGCCGCTCGTGGCGCATCAGCGCCTGGCCGATCAACTGTTCGGCTCCCAATCCGAAGACATAGCCGATCGTGCTGAACAGCACTGCCCAGATCACCGATGAGATGGCGTTGAGGATGACGAAGCGGGGCGCCGCTATGGTCGAAAGGCCGGCCGCGACGCCGCCGACCAGGCGCATGCCGTAAATGTAGCGGTTCGACAGCACGAATATGTTGGGATGGGTGTTGAGCAGACGGTAGGCGCGGCGAAAGCCGGGCCGCCGACGCAGCCTGACGACATGGCGATTATCGGCGAAACTCCTGCCGAGGATGAAGAAGAAGGTATCGCCGGCGAAGGCGCCCAGCGCTGCCGCGGCAAAGGCATGCCACAGCACGAAAACATGTTGGTGAGCGAAGAAGCCACCCAGGATCGCGGCACTTTCGCCTTCGGCCACGCAGCCGAGAAAAACCGCCAGCAACCCGTATTGTTCGATGAAATGGTGGATCGCCTCGGTCATGACGCCGACTGCTGTGACAGTCTTTCATCGATCCGCTTGACCACTTCCGCCAGCCGCACGATCTCGTCGCGCATGCCGATGATCTGGCTGTGGCGCAATTCGTCCAGTTTCTCATGCAGCGCCATGATCTCGATCTCGGCCTTCAGATTGACCTCGTAGTCGTGGGCGGCATCGATGCGGTCGCGTTCGGTCTGGCGGTTCTGCGCCATCATGATCACCGGCGCCTGCAGGGCGGCGATCATCGACAGCACGAGGTTGAGGAAGATGAAGGGGTAGGGGTCGAACGCATCGCGTGACAACAGCCAGACATTGCCTGATGTCCAGACGACCAGGAAGGCGATGAAGGTCAGGATGAAGGACCAGGAGCCGCCGATGCGGGCAATCGTATCGGCAAGGCGGTCGCCAAAGGTCTGACGGAAGGCGACGGCCTTGTTGGTGTCCCTGGTGATGGTGGTACGCTCGATGGTGCTTTGCAGGACCCGGCTTTCCAGCTGGCTCAGTCCATCCGGCTTACGCTTCAGCCAGCGGTTCGCCAGATCGTCGATCGTCTTGTTCATGGCTGTCTCCAAGCGCTTTGCTGCGCTAGAGGTAGAGGCTGCCGGCCCAGGCGGGAAGTGCTAGATTGAGGCGAACCGAGAGGGACCGATGGCCGACTTCAAGAAAATTCGCGCTCGCGCGGCAAATCGCAAGGGCGGCGAGGCGGAACTGACCTCCCTGTTGGGGCCGATGCCCGACAATGCGGCGGTGGCCGACATCACCGATGACCGCATCCTCTCGACGATGGCCGAGCGCGTCTTCGCAGCCGGTTTCGTCTGGCGGGTCATCGAGCAGAAATGGCCTGGATTCGAAGAGGCGTTCCTGCGCTTCGAACCCAAGCGGTTGCTGTTCCAGCCTGACGATTTCTGGCACGACCTGGCTTCGGATCAACGCATCGTGCGCAATCCGCAGAAGATCAAATCCGTTCGCGACAACGCCGCCTTCGTCGAGCGCGTGTCCAGGGAGCATCGCGGTTTCGGCCGGTTTCTCGCCGACTGGCCCGCCGACGACCAGGTCGGGCTGATGGCCTATCTCGGCAAGCATGGCAGCCGGCTCGGCGGCAACACCGGCCAGTATTTCCTGCGCTGGCTGGGCTGGGACGCTTTCGTCATTTCGGCCGATATGGCCGCCGCCCTTCGCGACGCGGGCCTCGACATCGCCGAGAACCCGACATCGAAGAAGGATCTCGACAGGATCCAGGCCCAGATCAATCGATGGGTGAAGGAGACGGGCCTGCCGCGCCGGCACATTTCGCGCATCCTGGCGATGTCGATCGGAGAGAACCATTCGCCGCAATCGCTGCGCGAGTATATGGGCGACGATTGACGGTCTGAATTGGTCCAAGCGAACGCCATTGCGGGGCGAATTCCGCCGCGCTAAGTCAGCAGGCATGACCAAAAAACTCGACATACTGCGTATCGCCATTGCCCAGCTCAACCCGACGGTCGGCGATGTCGCTGGCAATCTTGCCAAGGCGCGAGAGGCGAGGGCGGATGCTGCCCGCCAGGGCGCCGATCTCGTGCTCTACACCGAGCTTTTCCTCGCGGGCTATCCGCCGGAGGACCTGGTGCTGAAGCCGGCCTTCCTCAGGGCATGCGAGCGGGCGGCACAGGATTTTGCCGCCGATACCGCCGACGGTGGTCCGGGCGTCATCATCGGCACGCCGCTGAAGCGCAAGAGCGGCACGCATAATTCCATCGTCTTCGCCGATGGCGGCAAGATCATCGCCGAACGCTACAAGCTCGACCTGCCCAATTACGGCGAGTTCGACGAGAAGCGCGTTTTCCAGGCCGGGCCCGAGATCCAGGGGCCGGTCAACTTCCGTGGCGTGCGCATCGGTGTCCCGATCTGCGAAGACATCTGGGGCGAGGTCGGCATCTGCGAGACGCTGGCCGAAAGCGGCGCGGAAATCCTGCTGGTGCCGAACGGCTCGCCCTATTATCGCGCCAAGATCGACGTTCGCCACCAGGTCGTCATCAAGCAAGTCATCGAATGCGGCTTGCCGATGATCTATGCCAACCAGCTCGGCGGCCAGGACGAGCTGATCTTCGACGGCGCCTCCTTCGCCATCGGCGCGGACAAGACGCTCGCCTTCCAGATGAGCCAGTTCGAGGACGCGGTCGACGTCACCACCTGGAAACGTGCGGACAATGGCTGGGTCTGCTCGGAAGGACCGATGTCGAAAATCCCGGACAAGGAGGAGGCCGACTACCGCGCCTGCATGCTTGGCTTGCGCGACTACGTCAACAAGAACGGCTTCAAGAATGTGGTGCTCGGCCTGTCCGGCGGCATCGATTCGGCGATCTGTGCGGCCCTTGCGGTCGACGCGCTCGGCGAGGAGCGGCTGCGCGCCGTCATGATGCCTTATCGCTACACCTCGAAGGACTCGCTCAAGGATGCCGAGGACTGCGCCCGCGCACTTGGCTGCCGGTATGACATCGTGCCGATCTTCGAGCCGGTCGAAGGATTTTTGCACACGCTGACGCAGTTGTTCGAAGGCACCAAGGAAGGCATCACCGAGGAGAATTTGCAGAGCCGCGCGCGCGGCACCATCCTGATGGCGATCTCCAACAAGTTCGGCTCGATGGTCGTCACCACAGGCAACAAGAGTGAGATGTCGGTCGGCTACGCCACGCTCTATGGCGACATGAACGGTGGCTTCAATCCGATCAAGGACCTCTACAAGATGCAGGTCTATGCGCTGTCGCGCTGGCGCAACAGCCACGTGCCGCCGGGCGCGCTCGGGCCTTCGGGCGAGGTGATCCCGAAGAACATCATCGACAAGGCGCCGTCGGCCGAATTGCGTGAGAACCAGACCGACCAGGATTCGCTGCCGCCCTATCCGGTGCTGGACGATATTCTGGAATGCCTGGTCGAGAACGAGATGGGCGTCGACGACATCGTCGCGCGCGGTCATGACCGGGCGACGGTGACACGCATCGAACATCTGCTCTACATCGCCGAATACAAGCGCCGGCAGGCGGCACCGGGTGTAAAGATCACTAGGAAGAATTTTGGCCGCGACCGCCGCTATCCCATCACCAACCGTTTTAGGGATCGTGGATAGGGGTCCTTTCGCCTGCCGAGCGAGAGTGCGCGATACCGCGGCGAGAGTGCCATCATGCCGGATTGTGAGATCAGCTTCGACCTGTCACGCATCGATTTCCGCGCGACCTCCGACCTGTTGATGGCGAGCTACTGGGGAGCTGGACGCAGCGATGCGTTTCATCACCGAGCCTTTGCCAACTCGTTCTGCGCCGCCGCTTACATCGCCGGCAAGCAGGTCGGTTTCGGCCGGGCGATCACCGACCGCACGGTATTCGCCTATCTCGCCGACATCATCATCTGGCCCGAGCATCGCGGGCAAGGCATCGGCTTGCGGCTGGTGCGGGCACTCATCGATCATCCTGAACTCAGCACCGTCTCGCACTGGAGCCTGTCGACCAGCGACGCGCATGGGGTCTATGAAAGACTGGGCTTCAAGGCATCGATGGATGGACGATACATGCGCCTCGATCGTGCGGTGTCTGCCGAGTAAGCAACGCGACGACGAGAGGCACCAGTCGCGACTGTTGCAAAATCGCCTCATCGGCTGGTCCAGCACTGCTTTTGGCCAGGCTTGCCTTGGCGAACGATCGAAGCATCCCTATAACGGCCTCTCCGCGATTCCCTTCAGGGAGGACCGAATGCTAGGATTTGACATCGTTATGCGAGGCCGCGAAGCCTAGGGCTGCGCCGGTGTTCCGAAATATCGGAACCATTCCGGACGCAGAAAAGGCATTTACCGCTGCCGGTCGCCGCCCATTGGGCGGGCGACCAACCATAGCCGAACCTCCGCATTCATGGGCAATTGCCCGGCGCGGTTTATCAATTTTCGACCTTACTGGGATCGGGCTCGTTTGCGCCCGAATGACATCATGGCTCGTTTTAAGATCGATTTGCGCGCCAGCGCCTTTCGCAGTGTTCTTGGGTTCACGCTCATCCATTGGCGGCGCCAGCCCTGGCGGCTTTCGCTGATCATGGGCGGTTTCCTGCTGTCGACGATGGCCGACGTGCTGACACCGCTCTATTCCGGCCGGCTGGTCGATGCCGTCGCCAGCAGCGCCGGCGCGGACGCGATTGCCTGGAATGCCGCGATGACGGCATTCCTGATTCTGATGGCGCTGGCGCTCACCGGCGTCGTGCTGCGCAACCTTGCCTTCATGGCGATCGTCGAATTGACTCTGAAGATGATGGCCGACATCGCGGCGGACGCTTTCCATCGCGTCCAGCGCTTTTCCACCGACTGGCATGCCAACTCGTTTGCCGGCTCGACCGTGCGCAAGGTGACGCGGGGCATGTGGGCGCTCGACCTGCTCAACGACACCATCCTGATCGCGCTGCTGCCGTCCGTCGTCATGCTCCTAGGCTCGACGCTGCTGCTCGGCTGGTTCTGGCCGCTGATGGGCGCGGTGGTCGCGGCTGGCTCCGTGCTGTTCATCATGGTGACGGCGATGCTGTCGCTTGGCTATGTGGCGCCGGCGGCAAGACTTGCCAACACCTGGGATACGCGGCTGGGTGGCTCGCTGGCCGACGCGGTGAGCTGCAACGCCGTGGTCAAGGGCTTTGGCGCCGAGGAGCGCGAGGAGCGCCGCCTCGCCAGGGTGGTTGCCAAATGGCGTGCGCGCACGCGGCGCACTTGGGTGCGCGGCACCATTAACGGCACCACGCAAGGGGCGCTGCTGCTGGTCATGCGGGCCGCGGTGATCGGCCTGGCGCTGATGCTGTGGTCGTGGGGACAGGCGAGCGCCGGCGATGTCGCCTTTGTGCTGACCTCGTTCTTCGTGCTGCAAGGCTATTTGCGCGATATCGGCACGCATATCCGCAATTTGCAGCGTTCGATCAACGACATGGAGGAACTGGTCGATTTCCAGTCCGAACCGCTCGGCATTGAAGATCGGCCTGGCGCCGGACCGATTGCCATCACGCAGGGCCACATCGCCTTCGACAACGTCACCTTTCACTACGGCAATCACCGGTCGCCGCTCTATCGCGACTTTTCGGTGGATATCGCACCGGGTGAACG
>NZ_RZSJ01000205.1:0-9568 GCF_003998025.1 Mesorhizobium sp. M8A.F.Ca.ET.021.01.1.1 | reverse complement strand
CGATCACCTGCGCATCGGGAAGTTCCTTCGCCAAAATGTGACGCAGAGTTTCCGGCGACCATTGGACGAGCGCGGCGGTCGCGGATTGCCCGTTCTTTTCGAATTCCGGCAATGGACCGCGAACGGGTCCTGGTTCGAGACTGGCGCGCTTCGTGTTTCTGGCCCGATGCGCCCGTGACACCACCACCGCAAGCGCGATGCATAAGATACCGACAATTGCGAGAATGAATAGCCACGGTGCGGCCGAAGGGACGACCAGGTACGAACTGTTGTCGGGCATTTCGAATTGATTACCTTTCAATGGGATGCGGCAGATCCACCGACAGGAACTCCGGCATCCTTGGCGTGGTGATCCAACGTTCCGCACACATGATGGTTCCGATTTTTCAACTCCTGACCACCAGAGGCACCAGTCCCTCATGCGCATCCGCAAGGAAGGCGCCGACACGATCTCCCACGCGTTGAAACGTCAGATCCACCGCCACATGTCCTACCGAGAGATGACGAATGACGAGATTGTCGATACCTATCGGCAAGCGCGGCTGGGTCACGTGAATTTCGTTCGTCCCACCATCGATCTGAAGGCCGAGGCAGGCCTGCATGAGCATGAAGGCGGAACCTGCGGACCAGGCCTGCGGCAGGCAAGCCACTGGATAGGCAATCGGCGCTTCGCCGGCCGCGCGCGTGAACCCACAGAACAGTTCGGGCAGCCGCATGTTGAAATGAACCGCGGATTCGAAAGTCCCGCTCATCAACCGCACCACGCTGTCGCGGATGCCGTAGCGCGCCAGTCCGGCGGCGCAGATCGCGGTGTCGTGCGGCCAGATGGACCCGTTGTGATACGACATCGGATTGAAGAAGATCGCGTCGTCAGCCAGCGTCCTCAGCCCCCAGCCGGAATGGAATGAAGCCGACAGCAGCTGGTCGGCGACCATGCGTGCGCGATCCGGATCGGGAAGGCCGACATACAGCAGGTGACCGGCGTTGGACGTGCGTACCTTGCAGGGTTGGCCATCGCCATCGATCGCCAGCGCATAGTAGCTGAGGTCCTCGATCCAGAAATGGCGTTCGACTTGTTGGCGAATGACATCGGCGCGCATTTCCCAATTTTCGGCCCGCTCCTCTTCGCCGCGCAGCCGTGCAAGCTTTGCCAATCCCTGGAACGCTGCAAAGACGTAGCCCTGCACCTCGACCAGAGCGATCGGTCCTTTCGGAATGCGGCCATCGGCATGGAAGACGGAATCGAAACTGTCCTTCCATCCCTGGTTGGCAAGGCCGGACTCGGCGGCGCGCTGGTAGGTAAGGAACCCTGTCGAACGACTGGCTGTCTCGATCCACTCGGCGGCGGCGCACAGCGATGGCCACAGGCCATCGATGAAAGCCGTGTCTCCCGTGCGGTCCGCATAGGCGCAGGCGAGATGGATGTAGAGCGGCGTCGTGTCGACGCCGCCATAATAGCGGCCGAACGGCAACTCACTCAGCGCCGCCATCTCGCCCTTGCGGGTCTCGTGCATGATCTTGCCGGGCTCGGAATCGCTGAAGGGGGAGGTCTCGGTCGCCTGGTGCTGGGCGAGAAAGGCAAGCACACCACGAGCCAGGCCGGGATTGAGCCAAAGCATCTGCAGAGCTGAAATCACGCCGTCCCGGCCGAAGGCGGTGGAGAACCATGGAATCCCGGCGTATGGGTAAGGGCCGGTCGCCAATTCCGTCGTGAGCAACGCCACATCGGCGCGGGCCCGCTCCATCCAATCATTGAAGACGCGGCCCGAACTGTGGAGTGTCGCCCCGTGCCGGCGCTTGGCGCGCATGCCGAAACGGGCGCGGGCGGCGGCAGCCCGGAACCGCCGGCTTTCGGGGCGGTCTGACGTCTCGCCGCCCACTTCCACGTAAAGCGTCTGGCTGCTTCGCTTGGTAATCGCGATGAAGAAATCCGCCCGCTCGGAGGTCAATTGATCGGGCGTCTGCGAAAACGATATCGCGGATGTTCGTACCACCTTGTCCAGGCCTTCGTAGCGGAGCACGACCGAGTTCCCGTCGATCTCGGCCGTGTGGGCGGTGCCGCGTTTGGACCGGGTCGAGCCCCGGACTTCGAACATGTCCCGAAAATCGGCACCAAAGCGCAGCGACACCAGGACCGTCGAATGCTCCCGACTGTAGTTGGAGAGCGTGATGCGTTCATACAGCCTTTCCTCCCACAGAAGCCTGGCGCGCTCGATATGGATCGCGCCCTGCGGAATCTGGCGGCTTGCGGTGCTCTCGATCGGCAGATTGGTCAGGTTGGTGGTGAACAGGACGTTGTCCTGGCTGAGCGATGCGCCAAGCAACGACAGCGACCGCCCGCCAACTGTCAGGCGAAATTCTGAAAGCACACGCGTGTCGTCGCGGAAGAAGCCGTCGCCGGCGCCACGTATGTCGCCATAGGCATCGGCGACGGCAAAGCAATCGCCATGCTTGAGAGCATAAAGCCGATGCGGCTCCCTGGGGGCGGTTTCGTCCAGCGAAGCCAGTGCTATTGCAGGATCGAGCTTTCGCTCGTCGAGTTGGGTAATGGTCAAGAAGATTGTCCCGTGCTGGTTTCCGAACGGGGTGACGGTCTACGAGGCTCTGCTCTCCTCGACGCCATTGGTCAGCCGCGAATACGCCGCGACATAATCCCTGGCCATTCTGTCGGCGGAAAACCGCCTTTCGAAGACCGTTCTTATTCTTCGCCTGTCGAGTTGCAGGAGATCGGGCATCGAGGCGACGGCATCTTCGATGGTTTCGACGACAAAGCCGGTGACCCCATAATCGATGATCTCGGGCATGGCCCCGCAACTCCAGGCCATGACTGGGGTTCCGCAGGCCATGGCCTCGATCACCGCAAGCCCGAAGGGTTCGGGCCAATCGATGGGAAACAGCAAAGCGGCCGCATTGCCCAGAAACCTGCTCTTCTGGTCCTCGCCGATCTCGCCGACAAACTCGACCCGGTCGCCATCGATCAGGGGCTGCACGACTTCCTCGAAATAGGCGCGGTCGCCATCGCCGACCTTGGCGGCGAGCTTCAGTTTCAGGCCGGTGCGGCGAGCGATCTCGATCGCCCGGTCCGGCCGCTTGTCGCGCGACATCCTGCCGAGGAACGCCAGATAGGCGCCATCCGTGCCTGCCTCGAAATCGGGCTCATAAAGCCCAAGCGGCAGCCCATGATGGATTGTCGCCAGCCAATTCGCGGACGCGAACCGCGCCCGCTGGCTGCGGGATATGGAAATCATGGGAAACCGCGGAAACCGGTCATAGGCCTGCGCGAGGTCCGCGTAATCCAGCCTGCCATGCGGCGTCGTCACGGTGCGCTGTGGAATATCGCGGAAAAAAGGAAAATGCAGGAAATGGCTGAGATGGAAATGGACGACGTCGAAGTCGTCGGCCCGTTTCCTCACTTCGTCGAGCATCGACAGATGCGCCGCGATCTCGGATTTCAGCGGACGGGGATCGAGACGAAGCGCCCTTTCGCGGCATGGCACCAGTTTGGCGGAAGTCTTCGTGTCGCCGCTGGCGAACAATGTCACGTCGTGGCCGAGGTCGACGAGCGCCTCGGTAAGATACGAGATGATGCGTTCGGTGCCCCCGTAGAGTCTTGGCGGCACCGACTCGTAAAGCGGTGCGACATGGGCAATCTTCATGTCCCGGCGTCCCTCAATGAGCTGGTCATAGAGCCAAAATGCATCAGCGCCGGGATCGTTCCTGAATCATTGGAAGATGCGTCGAATGAGCCGTCCCCTGTTTGATTCGACCGGCCGCTCTATTTCCTGTCGGTAATGCCGGCTCGCGCTTTACGGCAGCCGAAGGAGGTCCAGATGCAGCAACCCAGGGATATCGCAGCCCGGCGTCTGAGCATGATCGTCGAACAATATGTCGAGGCCAGAAAACGGCACTTTGGCTTTGTGTCGACGGACCAGGCTGCCCGGGTGATCCGCAGAACCCTGAAACCCGATCCTTCGGAGCCAGCACTTTCCGATCACGACCTTGACGACATGGTCGCCGCACTCGCCGTAAAGAACGGCCTGGCCGTCATCTTCGATCGGGGCGTGCGGGGACCAGCCGGCGGCGCCGAGGCCGACTTGAACAGAAAGGAACCGATCATGCGAGCACCGACGGAAACCCCGGATGTTGCCGGCGCGGTGGACGCCATCCTGAGCGGTCGTACCGCCCAACTTTCGATGAGCGCGGTGATCTCCCTGCTGCGCGAACGGACCGGCACCAAGCGATCCGATGCGGATCTGGAAGGACTGATCGCCAAGAAAGCCGCCGTCTTGGACGTGCACCTGTCACGGAGCGTCTAAGGGGTCACTGCTCGTCGGGGCGTCGTCATCATAACGAAACCCCGTCACCCTAAGTCGGTTGATCGTCAGGACCACACGGCCAAGCTCGTCGCTTATAGCGCAAGTCCAGTCCTTGACCGCGATCACCTTCTTTCCGGCCATATGCCTCCGGGGGCTTTACGCGATCTGAAGCCGGTTCACGGAACCTTCGCCGGATATTACAACCAGCCGTGCAACGGCAAACGCGGCCAGAATTATGAAAAACGCCGTGATGTTCAAGAACATCGTTGCCGCAAAGATGCTCGCGCTTTGGTCATAGCAGCTTGCGAATTCCATGACGCTTTACCCCCTTCAAACCTGTTGCATCATGATCCTGCTTCAGAAGAAATTCAAGCAGATGCTAAAATACATGGACGGGGTTCAAATGCGCGACAGCCAATTGCTTGTCCCCCAGCGACTAGTGCAAGGCTGCACGGGGCGCTGACGGTCACAATGCCGTACGCCGTGGCCCCTCAGTCCCTGGTTAATAAAAAACCCGCCACAGGAGCGACCTGCGACGGGCTTTTGGAGTGGCTACATCCCTGAAGGAATCGACCGCTTGTAGTTCTATTGTGAACTGTGTGATCGCGTTAGCCTATGGTGTGATCGCGGAAAGCCTTGGGCCTGCCCGCCTCAATTTTGCGAACACCGAGCGGACACAGATTTACGGATACTGAGACCTGATTTGGTGAGCGCGATGGGATTCGAACCCATGACCTACTGATTAAAAGTTCGTGATTAAACAAACGATATCAAGCGCTTACGAAAATGCCACTGCCATTTGTCGCACGATCGCGTCGGATCATGACCGGGCAGCGCGGGTCGGTTTGTCGATGCGCTTGCCCAGATCATCGATCGCCTTGACCAGGCGCGCTTCCATTTCCCGCAAGGCGATATGCCCGGCATAGTCCTTTGCCACTTCAAGCTTGAAGTCGGCCAGCTCCTGGGCGCCCTTGGAGCGGATAGCCTCGACCCGGTCGGCGATCAGCTTCAACTGCGCGTTGACGGCGGCCATCTGATTGGCGACGCCGGTCTTGTGCTCGGCGAAATCCTTTTCCAGTTCGGTCACTCGCAACCGCATAGTCACCCAGGCGGCGACGCCGGCCACCGAAGCAAAGATTATGGTCAGCAGTGTGCTAAGGTTGATGGTGTAATCGACCGTCATCACCCGCACCGGTATTTGGAGAAACGGCCGCGATGCTGTGCCACGGACACGGCGAAGCTGCGGTCATTGGCGACGATATAAGAATTCGTCGCCGGCTTTGGTTCCATGCGCACCAGCACGTCGCAGGGGTCAGTCAGCGTCGGGCTGCAGGCAGCCGCCAAGCAGAGCGCACAAAGCAGGATCGTCAGCCGCAAGAGCTTCATTGTCGATGGCCTTTCCGTCTTTCAGGATGGTGATGCGGTCGCCGGCGAGCTGCGCCGCCAGGCTGGCGCGGCCGTCCACGCGGCCCTTGGCGTAGACGCCACCCAACAGCGAGCCGGCAAGGAGAAGCGCCCCCAGCGCCTTCCCTGCCGGCGACAGCGCCGCTTTCGCCAGCGCCGCGATCATCCCTCGATGCTCGTGCGCAGATCGCGCACCGCCTGGGCGAGCTGCGCACGCCGGGCGATGCCATAGATCCCGAACGCCACGATCAGGCCGATGATGACCAGCTGCACCCGGAAATCGAGCCCGCCGAACGCCGCCAGCGGCGCGCCGAGAATGGTCAGCAGCCAGGTCCAGAATGTCTTGGTCTTGGTCACCGGCTTGTGCAGCTCGCCGGGGTCGACCACGACGGGCTTTTGCACCACCACCGTTTCGGGCACAGGCGGGGCGCTGGGAGGCGTTTGCGGGGCCGGCGCGGGCTGCGGAGCCGCCGGAGCCGGCTCCTGCGCGCTGGCGGGCTTCCCTGCCGTGCGCACGGCCCAATCCGGCAGCGCCGGACTTCCGCCCGCCTGGTGCCAGGCATCGAGCGCCACGGCCGCCCACTGGTCGCGGCTCTCATAGTGCTTCACGCCGGCCTGCTCATAGGCCAGCTCGAAGGCCTTGACCTTGGCATTCAGCGTCCTGGCCGCCTGCAGCTTGGCGATCGCCGCGCGGTACGGGCCTTTCAGCTCGGAGAACAGGAAACCGTAGTTGGCCTGGTCGCTGGCGACGGGCAGGCCGGCGCGCTGGCTATAGGCCTCGAAGCTGCGCCGGCGCGGCCCGGTCCATTGCGCCCAGCCATAGCCGCCGCGCGAGGAAGGCACGGTCGGCTTGGCTTCCTGCAGTGAGGCGAAGCCGCCGCTTTCATGGCCGAGATTGCCGAGGATTGCGGCGGAATCGTCCAGCCCGATTTTGAAGTCCCTGATCAGCAGCGCCATGATCCACGGCGCCTTTGAACGAAACAGATCCTGTGCCTTGCCCTTGCTTGCCATGTCAGCTCGCCTTTGTGGTTGGTGAGCCGGAGGCTAAGGCTGTTGGTGAATCGTCAATTGCGCTGGAAGAGTAGCGAGCTATGGTCTAGGCATTCGGCACTGTTCTACTTTTGGGAGGCACAAAAAAAGTGTGGCACGCTGGTCTGACCTCGATCCTTTCCCATTTTCCATTTCCGGCATGGGCTTTCCTGTCGGCCTCACCAAGTCCCTTAGCCGCGACCTTTAAAAACAAGCGCGATTTTGCGTCTGTCCCAAATGCCGTTACTTCCGTCCTTGAGATTGGCCCTTTCAACAATCCTTGCGTGCGAGGGGAAAATGTAAGCTACTTCGATGTCATGACCACCGAGCAGCTGCGCGCGCGCGCCATGCAGGTCGGATACGATCCTTCAACCGTTCCCCACATTCGCTACGTCTCACCGGTTGGCGACCTTGGCATAGTGGCGGATCAGTTCGACGCCGTCGTGAGTTGCCACTGTATCGAGCACCAGCCCGACTTGATCGCCCATTTCAGACAGGTTCACCGCATACTGCGGCCGGGCGGCAGGTACTTCCTCGACATACCGGACAAGCGCTATTGCTGCGATCACTTCCTGACCGAAAGCAGCCTGCATTCGATCATCGAGGCCAAGGGTGACACAAGGCACCCGCTGACGAAAGTCATAGAGCATCGAGCCTTTACCACCCACAGCGAAGCCTGGCGCCACTGGGCTGGCGATCACGCAAGCCCCAGCTATTTCGATGCCATCATTCCGTTTGCCGCCAAAGCGTTGAAAGAATACCAGGATGCCCAGGGCGGGTATATCGATGTGCATCGCTGGCAATTCACGCCGGCGAGTTTTCGCGACATCGTTGTAGGCCTGCGGCAGAAAGAGGAGCTTGCTTTCAATGTCGTGGAAGTCAACGACACGGCCCGTGGCGACCTGGAATTCACGGCCGTGCTGGAAGCCGCCTAGATCATTTCCACAGTCAGCTGTGCGTCGCCCGCAAGCACGTCTGAGTTGCTGCCCGAGGCTTGCCCGGCCAGCGCGATCGTGAGCGTGCCGCTGGCCGTCACCTCGACCTCGGCGGATACCGAATGCGAGACGGTGGCGCTGACCGCTTGAGCCGTACGCTCGACCCAGCTGGAACGGTTGCCGCCAAACGCCGCCGTGGCCGATCCCGATTTTGCCAGGATGGTCAGGAAGTCGCCGGCCGTGCCGCCCTTCGTCGTGTTGATCATGCCGGTCACAAGGTAGCGCTCACCCTTGTTGACGTTGAGCGACGGCGTCGTAACGACGGTCGTCTGTGCCGCCGTGACGGTGATGGCGTTGTTCCCGGCAGAGAAGATCTTGCGACCATCGCCGATGCGCCGGTTGGCGTTCGAGGATGTGTCCAGATATTCGGCCACCGTGGCGCCGGTGAACGCACCATTCTGCCGGATATTGCGCGTCTCGCAATTGGCCGCCGTGCCAGAAATAGCCACGGTGCGCGATGGCTTGTCATGCGTGATGTCGTCGATCGTGCACGAGTCCGAATTGACAATCTGCACGCCATCCCACTCGCCGTTGACCACGGCGCTGGTGGAGGCATTATTGATCAGAGTGAGGTCGCGGACCTTGGAGTAATGGCAACCGTCAAGTTTCACACCCACAGTTGCCAGCGTTGCTGTCTGATACTTGTAGATCAGCATGTCGAGAATTTTCGCCTGTGGAGCGTTCTGCATGTCCACGCCGAACTCAAAGCAGTTGATATGACCGCCCTCGATCCGCACCCACGGACGCTGTGAGGTGTAGCGCACCTTGACGCCGGCCAGGACGCCCACCATCACCGGTTCGGTGACCAGTAAGCCTTCAACTTCGCCCGACGCAGACACACCTTCCTGCGCATGATCGACCCGCGCCTGCATGATGCGAATATCGCTGGGGATCGCGCCTACCGAGCCAACGACGCGGATCCCATAGCGCATCTTGTTGAAGCTGCGAAAATCGGTGAAACCGGTATCCCGGCGGCCCGTCACGGAAGGGCGAACGATTTCAGGCCGGTGAACGTCCGTCAGCACGATGCCATCCTGCCAGCCATGGGACGTCAGAACCTCGCCGCGAATGTCAGGATCGATGATCCGGCACCGCGGCTGGTTTCGGTTGTTGGTGCTGTCGACTGTCCCGTAGGTGAGCTTGAGCGCCGCCCCGGTTTCCTGCCCGATCGTCGTGAGTGTCGGCGACGTGATGTGTGTGGCGTGCTCGAAATTATCCTGCGATATCACCAGGCCATCGGTCGCGCCGGTGCCGAATACAATACGACCGGTGCCGAAGTTTGCCGCCAAGATAAAATCCATGTTCGAGGCGGACAGCGTCCCATTGCAGTAGAAGCCAGGCCCGTTCGAAATAACCATCGGCAGGCCAGTCAGCTTGGCAATGTCGATCATGCGTTGCAACGCGACCACGTTGTCTGTGCTGGTGCCGGCGACGCCGGTCCAGTCAGAGACGCCGCCGAACATGCCGGGGTTAAGGTAGTCCGTCTGCCGCACCCAAGCGCCGACCGTCGCCGCGACGCTGTCGGCCTTCAGAAACATGCCTTCGACCGTGTCGGCGGCGATCTGCGCCGAGAAGTCGCCGAGCGTCCAGACGAACTGCCCGCTGCGCCGCGCCTCCGTAAGCAGCGCCGACAGGCCGGCTTGCGGCACCAGCGCCTTGATCAGCGCCCGCGTCGACAGCGAGCCATTGAGCCGGAGGGCTACCCACGCCTCGGCAAAGGTCGCAAGTGCAAGCACGCTCGCCCACAACACGGCAAAGCCGGGAATAAGCGATTGCAGCACCTGGGCGGCAGTGCGGGAAATCCAGTTGGTGTCGGCACCGTTG